>NZ_JAAGPN010000220.1:0-13572 GCF_017104805.1 Paraburkholderia sp. Ac-20347
GGCGGCGTGGCGGGCGGGCTGATCGGCCTCGCGTGCTCGATGCTGCCCGGTCCTGCGTCCATCGCGCCGCTACCCGCAGGCGCGAACGCCGACGCCTCCGCATGGAGCGCCGCGATGCTCGAACGCGGGCGGCAGATCGCCATCGCGGGCGATTGCGCCGTGTGCCACACCGCGCCGGGCGGCGCGACCAACGCGGGTGGCTTCGCGCTGGAAACGCCGTTCGGCACCGTCTGGTCGACCAACATCACGCCCGATCGCGAGACCGGCATCGGCGCGTGGACCTACGAAGCGTTCGCGCGCGCGATGCGTCAGGGCATTGCGCGCGACGGCCGCCATCTGTATCCCGCGTTTCCGTACACGTCGTTCGCGCGCATGAGCGACGCCGACATGATGTCGCTCTACGCGTGGCTCATGTCGCAACCGGCCGTGAAGCAGGCCGCGCCCGAAACGAAGCTGCCGTTTCCGATGAATCAGCGCCGGCTCGTCGCGGGCTGGAACTGGCTCTTCCACGACGACGCGCAGTACGCGCCCGATCCGCAACGCTCGGCGCTCTGGAATCGCGGCAAATATCTCGTCGACGGCGCGGGCCATTGCGGCGCGTGCCACACGCCGCGCAACGCGCTCGGCGCGGAAAAGGGCGGCTTCGCCTATCTCGCGGGCGGCAGCGCCGAAGGCTGGGACGCGCCGTCGCTCGTGGCCACGCACGCGGGCACGAACAGCAAGGCCGGCAAAAGCGGCGCGCCCGTGCCGTGGACCGAAGACGCGCTGTTCGCCTATCTGCGCACGGGTTTTTCGCCGGAGCACGGCGTGGCGGCGGGGCCGATGGCGCCCGTCGTCGCGGGTCTCGCCGACTTGCCGGAATCGGACGTGCGCGCCATCGCGCATTACATCGCATCGCTCTCGCCGCCGGTCGAAGCGGCGGCCGCCGCGCACGCCGCCGCCGCACGCGCCTCAGGCGCGAATGCCGATGCGCTCACGACGCTCGGCTTCCAGAACGGCCAGCGCATGTTCGAAGCGGCGTGCGCGGTGTGTCACGCGGCCTCCGGCGGCGTGGGCCATTTCGGCGTGCGTCCGCTGATGGGCCTGAACACGAGCGTGAGCCACGCGAGCCCCGACAATCTGCTGCACGTGCTGATGAACGGCATCGATCAGCCCGCGACCGAAGGGCTCGGTTACATGCCCGGTTTCAAGGACAGTTTCGACGATCGCCAGATGGCCGAACTCGCGGGCTATATCCGCGCGCGTTATGCGCCGGACGAACCCGCGTGGCGCGATCTGGAAAGCGCGTCGGCGCGCGTGCGCGCGCAGACGCATTGAGCGGCGCGATCCTCATCGCGCGCAGTATCCCGTGACGGAGGCAGACGTGAGCATGCAGGACGCGGATCGCGAAGTGCTGGAAACGGCGGCGCGCTGGCTGGCGGCGGCCCGCACGGCGTGGCTCTACACGGTGGTGCGCACGTGGGGTTCGTCGCCGCGTCCGCTCGGCTCGCTGATGGCCTTGCGCGACGACGGCCACCTCGTCGGCTCGGTGTCGGGCGGCTGCATCGAGGACGATCTCGTCGAGCGTCTGCGTGCGCAAGGGCCGCCGCGCACGCGTGCATCGACGCTCGAATATGGACTGAGCGCCGACGAAGCGCATCGCTTCGGCCTGCCGTGCGGCGGCACGATGCGCCTCGCGTGCGAAACGCTCGGCGCGCACAGCCGGCTCGATGCGCTGCTCGCGGCGTTGCGCGAAGGGCAGTTGATGCGCCGCACGCTCGACATGCGCAGCGGCGCGGTGACGCTCGTGCGCGTGCAGTCGCACACGCAGTCAGACACGGACGCATTCAGCTTCGACGGCGAGCGTCTGACCACGGTGCACGGGCCGTCGTGGCGCCTGTTGCTGATCGGCGCGGGACAGTTGAGCGAATACGTGGCGACGATGGCGCTGCCGCTCGGCTATGCGGTGACGGTCTGCGATCCGCGCGAATCGTATCTCGACGACTGGCGCGTGGCCAGCGTCGCGCGCGTGCGCACGATGCCCGACGACACGGTGCTCGCCATGCGCCCTGACGCGCGCATGGCCGTGATCGCGCTCACGCACGATCCCAAGCTCGACGACCTCGCGCTGATGGAAGCGTTGATGACGCCCGCGTTCTACGTCGGCGCGATCGGTTCGCGGCGCAACAGCGCGGCGCGCCGCGAGCGCCTGCAACTGTTCGGCGTGACGCAGGCGGCGCTCGACACGCTGCACGCGCCGGTCGGTTTGTATCTCGGCGGCAGCACGCCGCCCGAAATCGCGCTGTCGATCGTCGCCGATCTCACGGCGCGTCGGCATCGCGTGCCGGTCGATCGGCTGGCGGATGTGGAGGCGGGCAAGGCGCTGGCTTGAGCGACGCGCGAACGTTTTCACGCGTAGTCGCGTGCCGTCACTCGCACTGCGTTACGCGCCCTTTGCCTTCGCGTTCTTCTTCAAATGCGCGCGGTTGTATTCGATGGCGGCGCGCACGAGCCGCTTGAGCGCGCGGGCGTCGACCTTGTCGCCTTCGGCATAGTCGATGGCGCGCCGCGCGTTGCCTTCGAGTCCCGCATTGAACAGGCCGTCCGGGTCGGCGAGGCCCGCGCCGTGCGCGAACGTCACCTTCACCTTGCCCTTGTGCGCGTTCGCGACTGCGATGAGTCCGTCGCACGACCAGGTCGGACTGCCCATCCATTTCCATTCTTCGACGATGGCCGCGTCGGCGCTGCGCATGCACTCGCGCACGGCGGCGAGCGTGGCGCCGCGCCAGTCGTCGATGCCGGCGATCAGTTCGTCGATGCGGGCGGAGGGATTCGTCGGCGTGGTGGTCATCGCGTGCGGTCCTCGGGCGGATGGAGGTGCCAGTATGCCGCGAATCGCGGTGTCGGTGCGTCTGTTCGCTGTGGTCGCGCGTTACCGCTTGCGCCGGGTTTTACGGCGCGGCGCAACATACGTGGCCGCCGCGACGGTCGAGGCGGCCGTCAGCAGAATCAGGCTGCCCGCGATGAACGGCGCAAGCTGCGCATGCACGACGTCGGGCATCGGCGGCCCGGCGAGTCGTTCGACGCCATAGAGCACGGTCGGAATTTCCCACAGCAGAAACAGCGCGAGGCAATGCACGGCATAGGCCTTGAGCGGCGCGCGGCTCATCAGATAGAGCGAGAACGTGGCGAGCACGATCACGGTCGTGTCGCCCCAATGATGCAGCCGATACCAGTCGGGCAGCCAGTCGATAGCGCCGACGACGCGCAAGCCGAGCAGCCACGTCACGGTGTTGCCCGAAGCGAGGGCGAGGGCGGTTAGAAGCGGGGCCTTCATCGGGCGAATGCGCGAGCGCGGAAATACGAAAAGGCGACGATGTTAGCGGTTCGGTGCGCTCGCCGCCAGCGTAGTCAGCATCGCAACGCAGATAAAGTTGTTAATGCAACTAACGAAGTCAATGTGCTTGAATAAACGCACCTAACGCTACGTTGGATGAGCTCGCCTGTCCGTATCGGCGACGATTCATCGGATGGAAAAGTAATCTGGATGCCGAAATAAATTCGATGGGCGTCACCGTTGTTATGTCCTTGTAACCTGGCGCTGTCCTGGCGTCGTTCAAACGATTCGCTTCACGCGCTCAAGTTTTCCGCGAACGTGCCGTAGAGCACGGCGTAGCGGCGCGCGGGCTGAAGGATGGCGAGGATGAAAGCGATGCGTCCAGCAGCGCCGCGCGCAGCCTGTTATCGAACCCGATCCCCCATGACGTCACGCCTGAAATTTACGGTTTCCCTCGTTCTGATGGCTTTCGTTTGTCTTGCGACGCTGGCGCACGCCGCGTTGCCGATCTACGACCCGGACGTCGAGCCCGCCGCGCCGCTCAACGAAAAGATCCTGCGCGTGCCCGTGCAGGCTTCGCCGCGCGTCAATCTCGAAGTGACCGTGTATATGCCCGCGCAGGGCGGCCCGTTTCCGCTTGCGCTCGTCAATCACGGCGCGTCCGACGATCCGCCGAATGCGCCGCGCGTCGCCGATCAGTTCATCCCGTGGTATTTCCTGTCGCGCGGCTACGCCGTCGCCATGCCGATGATGCGCGGCTTCGCGCAATCGGGCGGCCATATGACGCCGCACGGCTGCAACGTGCTCGCGATCGGCGCGGATGCCGCGAGCGATATCCGCAAGGTGCTCGACGTCGTCAAGACGCTGCCGGGCGTGGACGCGACGCGCATCGTCGTCGCGGGCAAGAGCATGGGCGGCTGGAACACGCTGGTGTTCGGCGCGGCGAATCCGCCCGACGTGAAAGGCCTGCTCAATTTCGCGGGCGGCGTGAAAGAGAGCGATTGCAGCCAGCCCGACGCGAGCCTGATCGCGAGCGCGGCCGAACTCGGCGCGCGCACGCGGCTACCGTCGATCTGGTTCTACGGCGACAACGATCAGATCTTTTCGAGCGCGACGTGGCACGGCATGTTCAGCCGCTACACGGCGGCGGGCGCGCGCGCCGAACTCGTCGATTACGGCGCGTTCCAGAAAGACGCGCACGCGATGACGGCCTCGGGCGCGGGCCTGCCGCTGTGGGTCGAAAAAGCCGATGCGTTTCTCGCGGGCATCGGTCTGCCGGGCCGCGAAGTCGCGCCCGAATATTTGCCGCGCGCGGCGCCGCGGCCGAGCGGTTACGCGTCGCTCGACGATCTGGCGGCCGTGCCGTTCCTGAGCGCGCAGCAGAAGGCGAAGATCTACGCGGGGTTTCTGGCGGCGCCGCTGCCGCGCGCGCTGGCGATCGGCAGCACGGATGCGATCTGGGCGTCGGGCGGTTTCGATCCGGCGCGCACGGCGCTGGCGCGCTGCTGGCAGACCTCGCAGTACTGCCAGATCTATGCGATCGACAAGACCGTGGTCTGGCCGCGCCAGCCGGATGCGCCGCCGCGCACGCAGTTCGCCGCGCTGCAGAACGTGAACGCGGTGCCGTTTCTGCAGCCGGCCGGACGGCGCGCGTATCAGCAATATCTGGCGACGGTCCGTCCGCGTGCGTTCGCGATTGCGCCGGACGGCGCGTGGGGTGCGGCCTCGGGCGTCGATGCGATCAGCGAAGCGCTGGTGCGATGCGGCAACGGCCACGAAGGCTGCCGGATCTATTCGGTCGATGGCGACGTGGTCTGGGCGGGGAAGTGATCGTCGCGTCAAAGTGCAACTAACTGCCAGTCCCGTCACGCTCAGCCGAGTCGGGCGCGCGTGGCGCGGTTATGTTCCACGCGTCGTTTTCGATCTTGTTATTCAGGGCGGAATCGGCGAGAGCATACTGCGGCAATGCGTCTCTGGAGTGGTTTTGCAGGCGGACTATATTGATTTTTATAGCGTCTGGATTGTTTCACGCACCGTCATGGCCAGGAAATTCCCGCTGCATCCTTCGCATCCCGAGCGCGTCTGCTGGGGTTGCGATCGCTATTGCCCCGCCGCGTCGCTCAGTTGCGGCAACGGCTCCAGCCGCACTCAGCATCCCGTCGAATTGCTCGGCGACGACTGGCTCGAATACGGCGATTGGGGCTTCGATACGTCGGACGAGTCGTCTGCAAGTCCATCCACCTTCGAAACCGCCGCTTCGCGCTGAATCTCAATCGCCCGCTCTGGCTGATTGCGCGCGATTTCACGCGTGTGCGCTCAATGCGAATGCCGGTGATGCACGTCGGGGAAATGCGCGTGCGAGTGCGTGAGCGGCAGATGCCGGTGCGCGTGCGTATGCGGCTCGGTGCCGTCCCAGTCGAAATCGTGATCGTGCTGATGATGCGCATCGTGACGATGCCGATGCGTGTGATCGAGCGTGTCGTGCGTGTGTTCGTGCTCGTGACGCTCGCGCACGTGCAGCCAGACGCCGAACGCCATCAGCGCGAGCGCGAGCCAGAACGTGACGGCGGGGCGCTCGGGCCAGATGCCCAGCGAGAGCGCGACGCCGAACAGCGGCGCCACCGAAAAATACGCGCCGGTGCGCGCCGAGCCGAGATTGCGCAGCGCCACCACGAACAGCACGAGACTCACGCCGTAGCCCGCGAAACCGACGGCCATCGCGCCCGCGACGCGCGTGGCGTCGGGCCAGTGCGCGCCGAGCCAGAACGCCACGCCCAGATTCACCGGACCCGCTACAAGGCCCTTGATGCACGCGATGGTCATCGCGTCGTTGGCGGAGACCTTGCGCGTCAGATTATTGTCGATGGCCCAGCACAGGCAGGCCGCCGCCACGAACAGCGCGCCGGGCGCGACGCCCGACGAACCCGCTGCATGCGCGCCCGATCCGTTCCACGACAGCAGCACGCCGCCCGCGACGATGGCGGCCATGCCGAGCGCGATCTGCGTATCGAAGTTCTCGCGAAAGCACAGCCAGGCGATCAGCGCCGTGAGCACGCCTTCGAGATTGAGCAGCAGCGAACTCGTGGCGGCAGGCGTGCTGACGAGCCCGAGCATCAGCAGCGCCGGTCCGGCCACGCCGCCCGCGGCAATCGCGCCCGCGAGCCACGGCAGTTCGGCGAGACGCAGCGGGGCGTGCTCGGCACGGCGCTGGCGGCTGAGACGACTCAAGCGGCGCACCAGCATCGCAACGCCCAGACCCGCGCCGCTGCCGAGATAGAAGAGGCCCGCTACCATGAACGGCGGCATGGCGCCGAGCAGCGCCTTGGCGAGCGGCGTGGCGGCGCCGAACAGCGCTGCGGCGAACAGCGCCGTGGCAATGGCGCGATGATGCGGTTTCATGGTCGGGCGAAGGGCGGAGCAAGCGGTGCCGTGCTTGTTCGTCCAGTCGAACGTGCGCGGCGGGACGGGAATTATCGCGCGAATTGCGGGGGCGTTGCGTATCGTGGGGGCTTCCGGTTACAGGCCGACGGATACGCCATGCCGGGAGATCGCGAAGCGCGCCGGGTTGCGTCGCGCGCGGATCGCGTTCGCGCACAACGCATGCTCAGACGCGTTGGCTATGCGTTAGCGACACCACTCGAGCCCGTTGCCGAGCACCGAGGAGAAGATCGCGCGACGGACCATCGCGGGAGAGAGCGACGACGGATTCGGGCTCATCGTCATTGCGCGCACCCCGCCGTGTCGAACATCGCGGCGAGCGCGCACGCGGATGTCAGCATGCGCGCGCCGTTGTGACCGACGCCCGGCACCACATGCAGCGTCTGGTCGAGCCCTTGCGGATGGCGCGCCTGCAGATAGCGGAAGTATGCCTGCGCGCGCGCGACGCGCTGCGGGCCTTGCGCCTCGGCGGGACAACTGCGGTCGAGCGCTTTCTGTCGCGGATCGTCGTCGTTGCCGCCGACCAGATAGGTCACGCGACGCCGCGCGTAGGCGGCTTCGAGTTGCGCGGGCGTGCGGTCGGCGAGATAGGCGGGGCGCTGCTGCATGCCGTATTTCCAGCTGTCGAAGTCGGGGCACGCCTGGGCGTCGACGGGCGCGGGGCGTTCGGCGTCGAAGTACGCATACGACGACGGGCTCGACACGACATAGCGCACGTCGATGCCCGCCTGCGCGAGCGCGCCGACGTCGCGCGCCGCGATGGCGTAGCGCTGCACGACCTGGCCGCCGCCCGAGTGGCCCGCGAAGATCACGTGGCGCAGGTTGGGAAAGCGCGTGCGGTCGGCGAGCCGGGCGACGATCGCGTCGAGCACCGCGTACGAACTCACGGCTTGCGGCGCGACGGCGGCGTCGCCGGCCATCCAGCCGTTGGCGTCCCAGCGCAGCAGATCGGCGGGTTCGTCGCGGCCCGCGAGGTCCAGCGTCGCGAGGAATTGCGGCGCGATCAGGAGCGTGCCCGATTTACCCACACCCGTGTCCGCGCCCTCGGCAGCGGCGGCGTCGCGCGCGGTTTCGGCGCTGTGGAAATAGGTATCGGCGTTGCGCAGCTTGCCGTGAATCACGATGATCGCGCGCGTCACGCCGGGCTGCGGGCGGTCCCAGTCGCGCGAGACGTAGAGCGCGAATTCGGCGGGACCGTTGGGCGTGTCGATGCGCATGCGCGTAGCCGAAATGTGCGAGACGGGACGCAGATGCGGCGAGTCGACGTGCGCGGCATCGGCGAGCGCGGCGTGTGCCGGTGCGCCGACGCACGCGAGCGTCATGGCGATGACCGATGCCGTCAGCGACGCCATGCGCGCGAACGCCGTACGCGATGGCCTTTCGGGATTGCGTGTCATGCGTACCACTCCATCAAACGGATGTGTGCGAGGCGTTCAGGCATCGATCCGTGTTTGCGGAAATCGTGACGGGCCAGATTTCCGGTTACTGCTTTGCAGTAGATCGAAATCCGGCGCACGGTGCATGCAGCACGCGAGCAGGAACGTGCCCTACAGCGGCGCGCCGGTATCGACGTGCGCCACCAGAAAATCCAGAAACGCACGCACGCGCAAGGGCATATAACCGCCCTGACCGACATAGACCGCGTGAATATCCTCGATATCGCCGGGATTGCAGTCTTCGAGCACCGGCAGCAAACGCCCATCGGCGATATCGCGCTGGACCTGAAACGCCGCCATGCGCGCGAGGCCCAGACCGGCCAGCGCGAGCTGACGCAACGCTTCGCCGTCGCTCGCCTGCGCGTTGCCGGACACCGGCACCACGATGTCCTCGCCCGCGTGCCGCAGCGGCCAGCCCGAACTCGCCCGCACATAGTTCGCGCCGAGGCGATTGTGTGCGAGCAGTTGCTCCGGCGTAACGGGCGTGCCGTGGCGCGCCAGATAAGCCGGCGCGCCGACGATCAGCATCCGCGTCTCGCCGAGCTTGCGCGCGACGAGGTTGGAACTCTTGAGCGGTCCCGCGCGAACGGCCACATCGGTGCGTTGTTCGAGGATGTCGATCACTTCGTCGGTCAGCACGATATCGAGCGTCACGTCGGGATGAAGCGCGAGGAAGGCGGGCGCGAGCGGCAGCAGGAAGTGATGACCGAACGGCACGTTGGCGTTCACGCGCAGGCGTCCGCGCGGGAGCGTGTTTTCGCTCGCGCAGCGCTCGGCTTCTTCGAGGTCGGAGAGAATGCGCACGCCGCGTTCGTAGAACGCGCAGCCCTCGGGCGTCAGTTGCAACTGGCGGGTCGAACGATTCACCAGACGCGTGCCGAGTCGCTGCTCCAGCCGCGCGATCAGCTTGCTGACCGCCGAAGGCGTCATGCCGAAAGCGCGTGCGGCGGCGGAGAAGCCGCCCGATTCGATGACGCGCACGAACACTTCCAGTTCGCCGGACCGGTTGATTTCCAGACGAGCCATGCCGTTTCCTCAGTTATCCGCGCGGTGAGTTCTGCTGTGACTTCTGCTGTGACTTCATCTCACAGATCCTTGTCCTCTGGCCAGTCTATGCCAGTTTGGTCTTTGAATTCATCATTAGCCGACACATCGCTCTTGAATTCACTGACATGACGATACCCCAAACCTCACGCATCAAGCGCTCCGCCTTGCTGGCCGTGGCCCTGGCGGCCGGCAGCGCCGCATCCGCCGCATCTTCCGCGCCGACGACAACCGACCGCTCCCACTGGGTAGCGAGCTGGCAAGCCAGCCCGCAGCCGGTCTGGGGAGCGGATTTCCTGTTTCCCGCCAATGTCCCGCCGCTATTGCGCGACCAGACCGTGCGCCAGGTGGCGCGCGTGAGCATGGGCGGCGGACGCCTGCGCATCGTGCTCGGTAACGCTTATGGCCGCGAGTCCGTGACCATCGGCAAGGCGACGGTGGCGTGGGCGGGGCAGAGCGGCGACGTGATCGGCGGCAGCGTGCGGACGGTGACGTTTGGCGGGCGGGAAGCGGCGAGCGTGCTGGCCGGCGCGTCGCTGGTCAGCGATCCGGTGGCGCTGCCGGTGTCGGCGCTGACGCGCGTGGCGGTGAGCGTCTATCTGCCCGATGCCACGCCGGTCGACACGTTCCACTGGGACGGCAGGCAGACCGCCTGGATCGTGCCGGGCGACCAGAGCGCGGCGCTGACGCTGAAGTCAACGAACGCGGACGGCGTTGCGCAGACCACCACGGCGCGCCCGCTCCTCACGGGTATCGACGTCGAGACGGAACACGCGGCGCCAGCCGTGGTGGTGATCGGCGACTCGATCACCGACGGCGCGGCCGCAAGCCTCGACACGGACAGCCGCTGGCCCGACTTCCTGGCCGCGCGTCTCGCGCCCTACGGCGTGGCGGTCGTGAACGCGGGCATCTCCGGCGCGCGTCTGCTTGCCGATGGCATGGGCGTCAGCGCCCTGGCGCGGCTCGATCGGGACGTGGTGGCGCAACCCGGCGCGCGCAGTGTCATCGTGATGCTCGGCATCAACGATATCGCGTGGCCCGGGACCGCTTTCGCGCGGAACGCGCGCCGTCCCACGCTCGACGAACTGAGCGCCGGGTATCGGCAACTGGTCGCGCAGGCGCATCGGCATGGCCTGCGCGTGATCGGCGCCACGCTCACGCCGTTCGCAGGCGCGCTGCCCGGCACACCGCTCGACGACTACTACGACACGGAGAAAGACGCGCTACGCCAGCGCGTGAACGACTGGATCCGCCACGGCGGCGTGTTCGATGCGGTGATCGACTTCGACGCCGCCTTGCGCGATCCCCGTCATCCGGAGCGGCTGGCCGCGCCATACGATTCCGGCGACCATTTGCATCCGGGCGATGCGGGCAACCGCGCCATGGCCGCGTTGGTCGATCTCGATGCGTTGATGCCAGGCGTGCTCAACCCGCAGCGCGATCCATCACTCGCGACGCAAGGCGAATGATCCGAGATCGTCAAGATGCCTAAGCAATGCCTCGACGTCGTTCGGTGCATGAGCGAAACCTTCGGCTTCGCCGTCCCGCAGACTGATCTTGCGGCTGGCATGTCCGTGAAGCCAGCCGCACAGCCCCGCACCGAGCACCGGCCATACCGCCTGGCTCGCCGGCAGCGCGAACTGCAGCGCGGTCGACGGCGCCTGGCCGTCGCGGGGCGGGCTTTGAGGCGCGGGCGTCAATCCGGTTCCGCCGTCCAGCCGGATCGTTCGCGCCGCGCGCCGCGCGTCGTAGAGAAACGCGAGCGCCGCTTCATGGCTGGCAGGGTGCAACACCAGATGAACGAGTTTCGTATCCACTTCGCTGGCTCGTCAATGCAGGGTTGAGAACAGGGGATCGACAGCGGTCTTCGCGCCGGCGCGCGAGCGTCGCTGCACCCGACACTCAAAACTCCACGGCATGCCGGAGCTGGACGCGCGCGGTCAGACCCGAAGGACGGCGATTGAAGAGCGTGAGATGGCCGTCATGCGCGCGCACGATGTCGCGCACGATCGCGAGTCCGAGCCCGACGCTGCCCGGCTGGCTGCCGCGCGACGGATCGAGACGCACGAACGGTTCGAGCACGTCGCGCAGCCGCGTTTCGGGAATGCCCGGGCCGTCGTCGCTGACGTCGATGAGAATCGTGTCGTCGCGCACCGAGGCCACGACCACCACGGTCTCGCCGAATCGCAAGGCGTTGTCGATCAGATTCGCCATCACGCGCTGCATGCCGTCCGGGCGGCAGAAGTAGCGGATCTGGCGCGGTCCGTCATAACGGATCGCCGCGCCCGCTTCCTCGTACTCGTCGCACACGGTCGCGATCAACGCGCTCAGATCGAGCCATTCCTTGTTTTCGTTGTCGTTGCCCGTATTCAGATACGACAGCGCCGAGGACACCATCGTCTGCATCAGGTCGATGTCCTTGCGCACTTTGTCGCGCATGGACGGGCTTTCGTTGGTGTCGATCTGCAGACGCATGCGCGTGAGCGGCGTACGCAGATCGTGGCTCACCGCCGCGAGCATGCGCGTGCGGTTGTGCAGCGACTGCGTGATGCGCTCCTGCATCAGGTTGAACGCATGCGCGGCGCGGCGGATTTCGAGCGGCCCTTCTTCCTCGATCGGCGCGAGCGCGATGTCGCGGCCGAATGCATCGGCCTTGTCGGCGAGACGGCGCAGCGGACGCACCACCAGCGACACGGCCCACACCGACATGCCGAGCACGCCGACGCACATGAACAGAATCGCGCCATAGAACGGGAAGCGCAGGCGCGGCGGCTCGGGGCCGATGTGCTGCGTGCGGACTTCGAGTTGCGCGTCGTCGCCGGGCAGTTTGACGAGCACCTGGATCGTGCCGCCGGGATCGGTCTTGTCGCAGGAATGCACGCTGACCGTCGCGCCGATGTCGCGCAGTTCGTCGCGCAGCGTGTGATACAGCTCGCCGTTGTCGAGCGTGTTGACGGTGCAGCGCGCGGGCGTGGTCGTCATGCCGAGCACGTAGTCGGGTGTCTGCATGACGGCCGCCGTGCGTGGACGCGCATCGACGGGCAGACGCGCGAGCACGCGCGCGAAGTTCGCGATGCGGAAGGTCGGCTGCCACGGCCACGGCGGTTTGGGCGGCCCGCTCGGGTTGAGCAGCAGCAGTGTGAAGAGCGCGAACGTGACGCTCGACGAGCACACGATGATCGCGAGAATCTGGCCGAGCGTGGTGGAGAAGAAGGAGAAGAAACGGCGCATCACGCGTGCATCACTCGAAAACGACGTCGAGCTGGAAGGCATAGCCGTCCGCGCGCACGGTGCGTATGGTTTCGTCGAGCGGATCGTCGCCGCTGAGCTTGCGGCGCAGGCGGCTCACGAGCAGATCGATCGAGCGCGCGGCGATCGGGAAATCCTTGCCGCGCGTGAGGGCGATCAGCTGTTCGCGCGAGAGCACCTGGCGCGCGTGGCGGCAGAACACGAGCAGCAGGTCGGTTTCCGCGCCCGTGAGCGGAATGCGCAGGCCCGTGGGCGAGCGCACGAAACGCCGGTACGGATAGAACGTGTGCCCCGCGAACGCAGCCACGAGTTCGGCGCCGGGGTCGCGCGCGGCGTCGCCGGGCGCGGCGTTCTGCGCGGTCTGGGCGGGCTGGGCGGGCTCCGCGCCGCTCGGCGGACGCCGCAGGGCGGAGCGGATGCGCGCGAGCAGTTCGCGCAGATCGAAGGGCTTGGAGACGTAGTCGTCGGCGCCGAGTTCGAGGCCGATCACCTTGTCGGTCGTATCGACGAGCGCGGTCAGCATGATGATGCGCGGACCGCCCGAGGCGCGCAGACGGCGGCACAGCTCCAGCCCGTCCATGCCCGGCAACATCACGTCGAGCAACACCAGCTCGACGCTCTCCTGCGCGAGCATCGCGAGACCCTGTTCGGCGCTCCCGGCGACCCGCGTGCGATAGCCTTTGCCGCTCAGGAATTGAGCCAGCGGCGCACTGATGTCGGGGTCGTCTTCGACGATGAGAATGGGAATGTTGTTCAAGGGAGGGCGGCAGCGATGAGGCGCGTGGAGTTCGCTTTCATTGTCCGATAATTCGCTGACGATCGGGCTGCATATCGTGTGTCAATCTGGCTACATTGTGTTGATTCCATTAAAAATCAACAAGATATGAGCGTCATGCCGTATCGTTCGCGGCTTCATTCACGTATTGCGAACGGCATGGACAAGCGCGTAGAGCCCCCTCGAGCACCCGATGAAACCCCCGTGCGCGAACCGCACGAAACACGCTCGGAGCGGCGTCGCCGCGTCTGGCCGTGGGCGCTGCTGCTGCTCGGCGTCGCCGCGGGCGCGCTGTTCGCGCTGCGTCCCCACGC
>NZ_JAAGPN010000221.1:0-13666 GCF_017104805.1 Paraburkholderia sp. Ac-20347
TGATCGCGGCGCGGCGCTTCCAGGATGCGCAGACGCTCGCGCGCGCCGAGACGCAGAGCGAGCCGCGTCAGGCCGCCTGGTGGCAGTACCTCGCGCAGGCGAGCGCGGGCAGCGGCGACGCGTTGACCCAACGGCGCGCGCTGGCCGAGAAGTTCGCGCTGGACGGCGCGTGGCCGTCGGCGATCCGGCAGTTGAAGGAGGCGCGCGACATGAAGTCAGTCGGCTTCTACGATCTGTCGACGATCGACGCGCGCCTGCACGACTTCGAGGCGCGCTACAAGGAGGAGCGCGCGGAGGAGAAAGACAGCAAGATCTGAACGCGCGCGCTTATTGCGCGGCGCTGGCGGCTTTTTCCGCGTGCTCGGGACTCGGGACGAAGGCGAAACGCGATGGCACGTCCGCGCGCGCGATGGCTTGCAGCGGCAGCGCGGCGTCGGCGCGCCAGTGGAAGGTGCCGCTCTGGCCGTCGTCGGCGAGCGTGGCGTGTTCGGCGAACAGGCCGAGATCGTGGTCGTGCAGCAGCGCCACCCGCGCCACGCCGCCGTGGAGGTTCGCATCGGCGGCATCGGCGAACAGCACGCTGCCGTTTTCGTCGATGAACGCCGCTACAGGCGTGAACGCGTGACCGGTGTGGTCGGTGAGCGCGAGTGCGTCGTTTGCGTCGGGAACGTCCGCGTCGGGAACGCTCGCGAGACGCACGACCCACGGCGCGTATTCGAGCTCGACGTAGACGCATTGCGGGCCGTTCTGGAAGAACCACTGGCCTTGCTCATCGCGCTCGTAATTGCGGTTGATGAAGGCGATCAGCGCTTCGTGGCGGATCGGCGTGCCGGGCGCGCCGGCGGCCTGGTCGGCTTCGTCGCGCAGACGCCAGTGGCCGCGCGCATCGAGGCGCAGCCAGCCGGTGCAACTGGGAACGTTGGGCCAGCGCGCGAGCGCCTGTTTGACGATGTCATCCATGAGCGTGGGACGCCGCGCGCGACGCCGGCAGATACGGTGAAAGATAACCGGTCACGCGTTGCGCGAGCCACTCGCTGCGGCCGGGGAACGGGCCAGTCATGAAGCCGACGTGGCCGCCGCGTTCGGGCTGGTCGAGCTCGACGGCGTCGCTGACTTCGTGGCGCGCGGGCAGCACGTGGCCGGGCAGGAACGGGTCGTTGCGCGCATTCAGCAGGAGCGTCGGCACGGTGATTTCGCCGAGCTTCGGACGCACCGTCGCCTGGGTCCAGTAGTCGTGCGCGTCGCGAAAGCCGTGCAGCGGCGCGGTGACCACGCCGTCGAATTCGTACATGTTGCGGCAGGCGAGCAGGGCGTCGGCGTCGAACAGGCCCGGAAACTGGTCGAGCTTCTGGAGCGCCTTCACCTTGAGCGTCTTGAGGAAGCTGCGCGTGTAGATCATGCCGAAGCCGCTCGCGAGCATCTTGCCGCCCGCATGCACGTCGAGCGGCGCGGAGATCGCGGCGGCCGCGCGGACGATGCGCGCGTCCTCGCGCTGTTGCGCGAGCCAGTGCAGCAGCACGTTGCCGCCGAGCGAGACGCCCGCCGCGACGAGCGGTCCGGCGTGGCGCGCGGCGAGGCGGCGCAGCACCCAGTCGACTTCGGCGGCGTCGGCGAGATGGTAGAAGCGCGGCAGCAGGTTCATCGGCCCGCTGCAGCTGCGAAAGTGCGGAATCACGGCGTGCCAGCCGTGCGCGTGCGCCTCGGCCGCGAGCGCGCGCGCGTAATGCGAGCCGGAGCCGCCTTCGAGGCCGTGGAACAGGACGAAAAGGGGCGCGTGCGCGCCGGCGTTGGCGGGCGCATCGACCCAGTCGAGTTCGATGAAGTCGCCGTCGGGCGTGTCCCAGCGCTCGCGCCGGTAGGCGGGCGTGGGCAGGCGCGAGAACAGCGCGGGAACGATGGTTTCGATGTGGGGGCCCGCGAGCCAGAACGGCGCGCGGTAACTCGAGGGGAGCATGCCGTTCAGGGCCGACACGGCCGCCTTGCTGGCCGCGTCGTAGTTCGCCGCTTCATCGCCGGTGGTGCTCATGGCCTTCCCCTTCTTTCGACTGCTGCTTTCTTCTGCCGCTTTTGTCCGCTCTTGTTCGCTCATCGGGCCGCTTATCGCGCCGCAAATCAGGCCTCGATGCCGGTCATGACACCGGTTGTCGTCCAGGCCGCGCCTGAACTCGCGCGAGCCTGCGCGCCGCGCATCCGCTTCGCTTGCCTCCGCGCGATCCGGCCTCGCCGGATCGGCTCAGTGCAGCGCGCCCTGACCGTGGCGCAGTTTCGCGGAGAACTGGCTCGCGGCGTCGTCGGGCATCCGGCTCGCGTGAATGTGCGCGATGCGCCACTCGCCGCGTTCGTGCACCATCACGTAGGTCGTGAACACCATCGCCGGGATCGCGTTCGGATCGACCGGACGATGCGCTTCCACGATCGCGTAGACCACGGTGCCGAGGCTGTCGTAGACGCGGATGTCGAGCGGTTCGACCGACACCGGCGCGGCTTCGAGCTCCGCCGCGAGGCCCGCGCGGATGTCCGGCAGACCGTGCAGATGCGCGCCCTCGGCGGTGATGCAGCTCACGAACTCCTCGTCGATCCACAGGCCCATCAACGCGTCGATGTTGACCTCGGCGACAGCCTGGTAGTAGGCGTTGAGCGTGTCAGCGGCGGCTTCGAAGATGTGGGCAAAACGTGGCATGGCTCGTTGATCTGATGCGCTTCACGCGCGGGTTGGCGTTGGCTTCGGCGCGCCGCGCGCGCCGTTTCGTGTCGCAGCCGCGAGCATGCGGTCCTCGCGAGGCAGGCCTGTGAACCGGCCTTTGACTCGCCCCTTGCCCGGCCCGTTAAGCGCTGCGCCGGCGCACTACCTGAATTGGGCGCGCCGGCGGGGCGCGGCGTCGGTGGCGTGCCGCACACACGCGGCGCGTTGCGCTCGAGGCGAACGCAGCGCGCGGCGCGGTGTTCAGCGCTGGGCGACCAGCATGCCGCGCAAATCGTCGAAGACCTGTTCGGGGCTCAGTTCGCGCAGGCAGTTCAGATGCCCGAGCGGACACTCGCGCGCAAAGCAGGGGCTGCAATCGAGATGCAGCCATTGTACCTTTGCGAGCTCGGACAAGGGCGGCGTGTGGCGCGGATCCGTCGAACCGTAGATCGCCACCAGCGGGCGACGCAGCGCGGCGGCCACGTGCATCAGGCCCGAATCGTTGGTGACGACGGCGCTGGCGCGCGAGATCAGCGCGCAGGCCTCGCCGAGCGCCGTCTGGCCGCACAGATTGCGGACATTCGGCGCCTGGTCGGCGATCGCCTGTGCGAGCGGCGAATCCTTGGGCGAGCCCAGCGCGATGATCTGCGTGTACGGGAACGACTGGCCGACCATGCGCGCGAGCGCCGCGAAATGCTCGGGCGGCCAGCGCTTGGCGGGGCCGTATTCCGCGCCGGGGCAGAACACCAGCAGCGGCACGCGCGTATCCAGATTGAAGCGCGCGGAGACCCGCGAGGCTTCGTTCGGATCCGATTCCAGACGCGGCAGCGGCAGATCGTCGGGCGGATTCGCGCCCGGCGCGTAGGCGAGCGCGGCGTAGTGCTTGACCATCGGCGGACGCGTGTCCTTCGGCGGATTCGCGTGGCGCACGTTCAGGAAGCCGTAGCGGCTCTCGCCCGTGTAGCCGATGCGCAGCGGAATGTTGGCGAGCCACGGGATCAGCGAGGACTTGAGCGAATTCGGCAGCACATAGGCAGCGTCGTAGCGCTCCGCGCGCAGATCGCCCGCGAGCTGCCAGCGGCGCAGCATCTGGAGCTTGCCGTGGGCGAGGTCGGTGGCGTAGACGTCGCGGATCTCGGGCATGCGCTCGAGTACGGGCGCAACCCAGCTAGGCGCAAGCGCATCGATCTGAATGCGCGGGTGCAGTTTTACGAGCCGCGAAAAGAGCGGCTGCGCCATCAGTGCGTCACCGATCCAGTTCGGTGCGATTACCAGCGCGCGGCGCATCGGGAGTCAGAGTCCGGAAATTACAAAGGCTGCGTGCGCGGGTCGTGCGGATCGAAATCGGCAAACGGGCCAGGCGCGCGTAGCGCGGTTAAAAAAACGACGCGTCGAGCGCGTCGAAGAGTGTGAACGCCAGCGCCGCTGCGGCGCCCGGTGAAATCGGGGCGCGGCGCGGACCGGCGTCATTGTGCGATAAGACGGGGCTGGCGGCGAGCGGCGTCCGAGGGTTGGGTCGCGTGGCGAAAAACCGCGAGGAATCCCAAACGTCGGCCGCGTGCGTCGAGGTCCACGTCAAGACCCTGGGCGACGCGTCAGCGCCGCCGCCATGCGCGGGCCTCAGTGGCCGTGCACGACCTCGCCTTCTTTCAGCTTGTAGCGCGTGCTGCAATACGGGCACTTCGCTTCGCCGTGCGTCACGTCGATGAAGACACGCGGATGGTTGCTCCAGCGCGGCATCGACGGATTCGGGCAATAGGCCGGCAGGTCCTTGGCTTTCAGCTCGACCAGCGGCATTTCCTTGAGTTCGCTCATGAGGATAATTCTCTGTGTAGCAGTGGGGGCGCGGGTCCGTGGGGATCCGGCGCGAAAGCATTAAACCTTCGCGTCAGACCGTCGCGAGCCCGTGCGCGTAATTCTCGTTCTTGCCGGACACCCCGTTCAGGCGTGCCGCTTACCGATTACCGCTTGCCGATCGCAGGAAGCCCGAGCCGTGCTCCGCGCGCGCGAAGCCGGCGGGTGGCAAAGAGATTTATTTTAACGTCATTTAACGCCCGCCAGCGCGCCCGCGGGCGCTTGCGACGGGCTTTCGGCGTGATTTCAGCCCGTTTTTGGCCCTGACTCAGCCTGTGCAGCCCACGATTCGCACGAAGAATCCGCGAAAAAAATCATCCGGCGGCCGTGCGAGTGCGGATGTTGCGCCGCAGCATCCGTCGATGCCCCGCGTACTCTGCCGATGCGCGGACCCGTCCGTCGCGGCGGCGCGCTCAGCGTTCTCCCAAATACGGGAGATTCGCCGATGCACGCCCGGATCGTCCTGGCTATCGGCTAAAATACCGATCTCGCAATTCGATGCCGGCTCGTGCCGAGCGCCGAGCAAGCGACCCGCGGCGGCGCCTGGAGACGGCAGCCGCGCGGATCCCGCGCCGCGCCCGTCGCGCCTTAGCCGCCCTGGCTGCCCGAAGCCCCGCTTCGACGGCCCGCGGACCTGCATCGTCTTGTCACCGCCTTCCCACCATCAAGATGACATGTCCATGAACAAGGTTCTGCGTCTTTCCGATCTGATTTCCGAAGGCAAGCTCAAGGGCAAGCGGGTGTTCATCCGCGCCGACCTGAACGTGCCGCAGGACGACCACGGCCACATCACCGAAGACACCCGCGTGCGCGCCTCCGTGCCGGCCATCAAGGCCGCGTTGGATGCGGGCGCCGCCGTCATGGTCACGTCCCACCTGGGCCGCCCGACCGAAGGCGAATTCAAGCCCGAAGACTCGCTCGCGCCGGTCGCGAAGCGTCTGGCCGAACTGCTCGGCCGCGACGTGCCGCTGGTCGCGAACTGGGTCGAAAACGGCGTGAACGTCGAGCCGGGCAACGTCGTGCTGCTCGAAAACTGCCGCGTCAACAAGGGCGAGAAGAAGAATTCCGACGAGCTGTCGCAAAAGATGGCGAAGCTCTGCGACATCTACGTGAACGACGCGTTCGGCACCGCGCACCGCGCCGAAGCCACCACCTACGGCATTGCGAAATACGCGGGCATCGCCTGCGCAGGCCCGCTGCTGGCCGCCGAACTCGACGCGCTCGGCAAGGCGCTCGGCGCGCCCAAGCGCCCGCTGGTGGCGATCGTCGCCGGTTCGAAGGTCTCGACCAAGCTCACCATCCTCAAGTCGCTGGCCGAAAAGGTCGATCAGCTGATCGTCGGCGGCGGCATCGCCAACACGTTCATGCTGGCCGCCGGCCTGAAGATCGGCAAGTCGCTCGCGGAAGTCGATCTCGTCGACGACGCCAAGGCGATCATCGACGCCGCGCGTACCCGTGGCGCTTCGGTGCCGATCCCGACCGACGTCGTGACCGCCAAGGAGTTCTCGCCGACGGCCAGGGCCGAAACGAAGAACGTCGCGGATGTCGCCGACGACGACATGATCCTTGACATCGGCCCGGTCACGGCCAACGCGCTCGCCGCGCAGCTCGCGCAGGCCGGCACGATCGTCTGGAACGGCCCGGTCGGCGTGTTCGAATTCGACCAGTTCGGCAACGGCACGAAGACGCTCGCGGACGCGATCGCCAGCTCGGGCGCGTTCTCGATCGCCGGCGGCGGCGACACGCTCGCGGCCATCGCGAAGTACAACATCGCCGACAAGGTCAGCTACATCTCGACCGGCGGCGGCGCTTTCCTGGAATTCCTGGAAGGCAAGAAGCTGCCGGCGGTGGAAGTGCTCGAAACCCGGGCGGCTGGCTAAATGGCGCCGCGCGCCCCGGCCGGGAAGGCCGCCAACAAGCTTCCTCGTGCCAACGCGCAGAAGCCGCGCGTCGCAACCGGGGCCGCCGCCAGACAGAAACCGACGAAAGCGGGGGGCACGCCCCTCGCCAGCACGGTGCGGGCGGGCGCGACGCCCGCAACCGATGCCGCTCTCGAACCGTCGTCAGCGCCGACCGCTGAATCGCGCGCGACGCCGGTGAGCGAACCGACTATCCCCGCCGGACGCACAGCCACGTCCGCCGGGCAAACGAACATGAATCGCGCCGCCACCGTCACGCCGACGGCAGCGGCGTCGTCAAAGAAAGCGACGCCGGCTTCGACCGGTGCGCGTCCCGGCATGCCCGCCCTCGCGGCGCAGCCGGCCAGCTCTTCTCGCAGCAACGGTTTTTCCAGCGATCCTTTCCAGACGAGGAGACTCATGCATCGCGCCACCAAGATTGTCGCCACCATCGGTCCGGCTTCCAGCACGCCGGACATCCTGCTGAAAATGATCCATGCGGGATTGGACGTGGTGCGCCTCAACTTCTCGCACGGCACCGCCGACGACCACCGTCAGCGTGCCGAAACCGTGCGGGAGTGCGCCCGTCAGGCCGGCCGTGAAGTCGCGATCATGGCCGATCTGCAAGGCCCGAAGATCCGCGTCGGCAAGTTCGAGAACGGCAAGACGACGCTCGAACCGGGTCAGCCCTTCATCCTCGACGCCGAGTGCGAACTCGGTAACGACGAGCGCGTCGGTCTCGACTACAAGGACCTGCCGCGCGACCTGAAGCCGGGCGACGTGCTGCTGCTCAACGACGGCCTGATCGTGCTCGACGTCGCGCGTGTGATCGGCAGCGAGATCCACACGATCGTGAAGGTCGGCGGCGACCTGTCGAACAACAAGGGCATCAACCGCCAGGGCGGCGGCCTCACGGCGCCCGCGCTGACGGCGAAAGACATGGAAGACATCCGCACGGCGATGTCGCTGGCGGTGGATTTCGTCGCCGTGTCGTTCCCGAAGAACGCCACCGATATGGAAATGGCGCGCCAGCTCGCCAACATCGCGGGTGCGCCCTACGGCGTGAAGCCGAAGATGATCGCGAAGATCGAGCGTGCGGAAGCCATTCCGGCGCTGCAGGAAATTCTCGATTCGTCGGACGGCATCATGGTCGCGCGCGGCGACCTGGCCGTGGAAGTGGGCAACGCCGCGGTGCCGGCGCTACAAAAGCGCATGATCCGCATGGCGCGCGAGTCGAACAAGCTCGTGATCACGGCCACGCAGATGATGGAGTCGATGATCCACGCGCCGGTGCCCACGCGCGCCGAAGTCTCGGACGTGGCCAACGCCGTGCTCGACGGCACGGATGCGGTGATGCTCTCGGCCGAATCGGCGGCGGGCAAGTATCCGGTGCAGACCATCGAAACCATGGCCGCGATCTGCGTGGAAGCCGAGAAGTCCGAGCACAGCGAGCTCGACAAGGATTTCCTCGACCGCACCTTCACGCGCATCGACCAGTCGATCGCCATGGGCGCGCTGTTCACGGCCTACCATCTGGGCGCGAAGGCGATTGTCGCGCTCACGGAATCGGGCTCGACGGCGCTGTGGATGTCGCGTCACTGGACCCATGTGCCGATCTTCGCGCTCACGCCGCGCGTGGGCAGCGAGCGCGCGATGTCGCTGTACCGTAATGTCACGCCACTGCATCTGGACACCAGCAGCGACCGCGACACGGCGCTCCAGCAAGCGATCGAAGTGGTCGTGAGCAAGGGCTACGCGGCGCGCGGCGACATGGTCGTGCTGACGGTCGGCGAGCCGATGGGTCAGCCTGGCGGCACGAACACGCTGAAGATCGTGCGCGTCGGCGACGTGCTGTAAATCCGCCGCCATTTTTTTCGCTTTATTTTCGGGATTGCGCGGTTTCCATCGGTTTTTCACCGATGCCGCGCCCGTCCCGAGGCGCGAAAAATAAAAAAATCGCACGGGCGCCGACTGGTATCACATTGGTATCAGATCGGCGTTAGATAGGTGCTGGATAAGCGCTAAATCGCAGCAAAATCCCTGCATTTTCCCCGAAATTGCAGCCTGCGCGCAGGTGAGGCGGCGCGCGGGCTGTCAATTCTTTTTGCATCTTCTCGCCGATCTGACGTTCCGATACGCCAATTTCATGCCAGTTACGCGATCGGCGCGGGAATTGCAGTGTCTTCGCGATAAAATCACGGCATTGAGCCCGCGTTGCGACACGCGGGGCGGCGGCTGCCAGGCCGCCCACGACCGGCTGCGCAAGACGGCCGGCGGCACGAAGCAATTCGTTTCAAATCAAAGGAGTAGGACAATGCCTCTCGTTTCAATGCGTCAATTGCTCGACCACGCGGCCGAGCACGGCTACGGCTTGCCGGCGTTTAACGTGAACAACCTGGAGCAGGTTCAGGCGATCATGGAAGCGGCAAACCAGGTCGGTTCGCCGGTGATCATGCAAGCCTCGGCGGGCGCACGCAAATACGCGGGTGAGCCGTTTCTGCGTCATCTGATCGAAGCTGCGGTCGAGTCGTATCCGCATATTCCGGTCGTGATGCACCAGGATCACGGCCAGTCGCCGGCGGTCTGCATGGCGGCCATCCGCAGCGGTTTTACCAGCGTGATGATGGACGGCTCGCTCGAAGCCGACGGCAAGACGGTTGCATCGTACGAATACAACGTCGATGTGTCGCGTAAAGTCGTGGAAATGGCGCACTCGATCGGTATCACGGTGGAAGCGGAACTGGGCGTGCTCGGTTCGCTGGAAACCATGAAGGGCGACAAGGAAGACGGTCACGGCGCCGAAGGCACCATGACGCGCGAGCAGCTCCTGACCGATCCGGAGCAGGCCGCCGACTTCGTGAAGCTCACGCAGTGCGACGCGCTGGCGATCGCCATCGGCACCTCGCACGGCGCGTACAAGTTCTCCAAGAAGCCCACGGGCGACATCCTGTCGATCCAGCGCATCAAGGAAATCCACGCACGCATTCCGAACACGCACCTCGTGATGCACGGTTCGTCGTCGGTGCCGCAGGAACTGCTGGCCGAGATCCGCGAATTCGGCGGCGACATGAAGGAAACGTACGGCGTGCCGGTGGAGGAGATCCAGGAAGGCATTCGTCACGGCGTGCGCAAAATCAACATCGACACCGACCTGCGTCTGGCGATCACGGGCGCGATCCGTCGCTATATGTACGAAAATCCGTCGAAGTTCGACCCGCGCGACTACCTGAAGCCGGCTCGCGAAGCCGCGAAGAAGGTCTGCGTGGACCGCTTCCTCGCGTTTGGCTGCGAAGGCCAGGCTGGCAAGATCAAGCCGGTCTCGCTCGACAAGATCGCCGAGAAGTACAAGTCGGGCGAACTCGCGCAGATCGTCCGCTAAGCGGTGGTCGCGCCAGGCGCGCCGGCTGGCCCGGAACGCGCCTGCAGCGAGTTGAAACGTCGCCGTTTCCGCCAGTTTCGGGGGAACGGCGATAAGCTTTTTAGCGGTTTTTGGTTTACCCTCGCATTACTTTCCGGATTCCGGCCGTCCGCGCCGGTCCCGCTTCCGTTTCGATTGTTCTTTTAGCGAATCACGACGATGTCTACCCTCTACGAATCCACGCTCCGCTCGCTGCCGCTTCTGGGCCGCGGCAAGGTCCGCGACAACTACGCCGTGGGCGACGACAAGCTGCTGATCGTCACCACCGACCGTCTGTCGGCGTTCGACGTCATCATGGGCGAGCCGATTCCGCGCAAGGGCGAGGTGCTCAACCAGATGGCCGACTTCTGGTTCGAGAAGCTCAAGCACGTCGTGCCGAACCACCTGACGGGCATCGCGCCCGAAACCGTGGTGGCCGCCGACGAAGTCGAGCAGGTCAAGGGCCGCGCCGTGGTGGTGAAGCGCCTCGAACCGATCCTCGTCGAAGCCGTGGTGCGCGGCTATCTGGCCGGCAGCGGCTGGAAGGACTATCAGGCGACGGGCGCCGTGTGCGGCGTGCAACTGCCGGAAGGCCTGCAAAACGCGCAGAAGCTGCCCGAGCCGATCTTCACGCCGGCCGCGAAGGCCGAAATGGGCCATCACGACGAGAACATCACGTACGACGAGATGGAGCGCCGCATCGGCACCGAACTCTCGCGCACGATCAAGGAAATCTCGATCAAGCTGTACAAGGAAGCCGCCGATTACGCGGCCACGCGCGGCATCATCATCGCCGACACCAAGTTCGAATTCGGTCTGGACACCAACGGCCAGCTGTTCCTGATGGACGAGGCGCTCACCGCCGACTCGTCGCGTTTCTGGCCCGCCGACCAGTACCAGGTGGGCTCGAACCCGCCGTCGTTCGACAAGCAGTTCGTGCGCGACTGGCTCGAAACCCAGGACTGGGCGAAAGAGCCGCCGGCGCCGAAGCTGCCCGAAGAAGTCATCGAAAAGACCTCGGCCAAGTATCAGGAAGCGCTTGAGCGCCTGACGGGCCAGAAGCTGGCCTAAAAGGCGGATGGTGTAGGCGACTGGCGGTCTGCAAAGGCCGCCATCGCAGTGAATAGAAGGAAAAAGGAAGCACAATGAGCGAAGTTCAGACGGCTCACCAGCATGCGGCGCCCCTCGTCGGCGTGTTGATGGGCTCCAGCTCCGACTGGGAAACGATGAAGCACGCGGTCGCGATCCTGCAGGAGTTCGGCGTGGCGTACGAGGCCAAGGTCGTCTCGGCGCACCGCATGCCCGACGAGATGTTCGAGTACGCAGAGAAAGCGCGCGAGCGCGGCCTGCGCGCGATCATCGCGGGCGCGGGCGGCGCGGCGCATCTGCCGGGCATGCTGGCGGCCAAGACCACGGTGCCCGTGCTTGGCGTGCCGGCGGTCAGCAAGTATCTGAAGGGCGTGGACTCGCTCCATTCGATCGTGCAGATGCCCAAGGGCGTGCCGGTCGCAACCTTCGCCATCGGGGAAGCGGGCGCGGCCAATGCGGCGCTGTTCGCCGTCTCGATGCTGAGCGTGACCGATCCGGAATACGCGAACAAGCTCGCGGCGTTCCGCGTGCGCCAGAACGAAGCGGCGCATGCGATGGTGCTGCCGGCGCTCTAAGCGTGGTGCGTTAAGCGCCAGTTTGGCGACGATCGATGTCACTTGCTGTTGTTTCGAGTTGAGTTGATCCATCGGACGCCGCCTGAAGCGACACCGTCGAAGGCCGGCACCGCGTCCTGCCTTCGACGTTAAACCCCGGTCTGGACCGCGCGACGTATCCCCACGCGCCGCGGCCAGCCGCGACCGACCACGAAGATGACTCCTGACAATTCTCCGGTTTCACCGATCCTGCCTGGCGCCTGGCTGGGCATGGTGGGTGGCGGCCAGCTCGGCCGCATGTTCTGCTTTGCCGCTCAGGCGATGGGCTATCGCGTTGCCGTGCTCGACCCGGACGCGACCAGTCCCGCAGGCGCGGTCGCCGACCGCCATATCTGCGCGGCCTACGACGACGACGCCGCGCTGACCGAACTCGCCCGCCTGTGCGCGGCCATCTCGACCGAGTTCGAGAACGTGCCCGCCGCGAGCCTCGACGCGCTCGCCAAATCGACCTTCGTGAGCCCGGCCGGACGTTGCGTGGCCGTCGCGCAGGACCGTATCGCCGAGAAGCGCTTTATCGCGGCGTCGGGCGTGCCGGTCGCGCCGCATGTGGTGATCGAATCGTCGCAGGCGCTCGCCGCGCTCGACGACGCCACGATCGCCGCCGTGCTGCCCGGCATCCTGAAAACCGCGCGCATGGGCTACGACGGCAAGGGCCAGATCCGCGTGACGAACGTCGACGAAGTGCGCGAGGCGCATGCATCGCTCGGCGGCGTGCCGTGCGTGCTGGAAAAGCGCTTGCCGCTCAAGTTCGAAGTCAGCGCGCTGATCGCGCGCGGCGCGAACGGCGCGGCCGTGGTTTATCCGCTCGCGCAGAACACGCACCGCAACGGCGTGCTGTCGCACACGATCGTGCCCGCGCCGGACGCGAGCGAGGCGCTCGTCAAGCAAGCACAGCAGGCGGCGCTGCAGATCGCGGCGAAGCTCGGCTACGTGGGCGTGCTGTGCGTGGAGTTTTTCATCCTCGAAGACGGTTCGCTGGTCGCCAATGAAATGGCACCGCGCCCGCACAACTCGGGCCACTACACGACCGACGCCTGCGCGACGAGCCAGTTCGAGCAGCAGGTGCGCGCGATGACGGGCATGCCGCTCGGCGACACGCGCCAGCACTCGCCGGCCGTGATGCTCAACATTCTCGGCGATGTGTGGTTCCCGGCCGGCGCCGGCGAGGCGAAGGCGCAGAAGGGCGCCGCGCCCGTCACGCCGCCGTGGGACCAGGTCGCGGCGATGCCTGCCGCGCGTCTGCATCTGTACGGCAAGGAAGACGCGCGCCCGGGCCGCAAGATGGGCCACGTGAACTTCACCGCGCCGACGCTCGACGAAGCCCGCACGGCCGCACGCGACTGCGCGCGTCTGCTGCACATCGTCACGAGCTGAGGACGCCGCGCATCATGTCCGAACAGCCGCATTCCGCCGCTTCATCCGCGGCTTCGCCGTTGACCGACGCCGACATCGAGCACGCCGCCGCGCTGCTCGATGCGGGCGAACTGGTCGCGTTTCCGACCGAGACCGTCTACGGACTCGGCGGCGACGCGGCGAGCCCGGAAGCCGTCGCGCGCATTTACGCCGCGAAGGGGCGTCCCGCCAACCATCCGGTGATCGTGCATCTGCCGCCGGGCGGCGATCCGCAATACTGGGCCGCCGAGTGGCCGGAAGCCGCGCAAAAGCTCGTCGACGCCTTCTGGCCCGGTCCGCTCACGCTGATCGTCAAGCGTCACGCGCGCATTGCCGACGCAGTGAGCGGCGGTCAGGATTCGGTGGGGCTGCGCTGCCCGTCGCATCCGGTCGCGCAGAAACTGCTGGCGGCGTTTTCGGCGCGGCGCGGCGGACATGGCGGCGTTGCCGCGCCGTCCGCGAACCGCTTCGGCCACGTGAGCCCGACCACGGCGCAGCATGTGCGCGACGAGTTCGGCGCGACGGTGCATGTGCTCGACGGCGGCGCGTGCGACGTGGGCATCGAATCGACGATTCTCGATCTGTCGCGCGGCTTCCCGGCGCTGCTGCGTCCTGGCCACGTGAGCCCGCACGATATCGCGCGCGTGCTCGGCGAGGCGCCGCGTCTGCCTGATGGATCGGACGCCACGGCGCCGCGCGCGTCGGGCACGCTCAAGGCGCATTACGCGCCGCGCACGCC
>NZ_JAAGPN010000222.1:0-13658 GCF_017104805.1 Paraburkholderia sp. Ac-20347
GCCGGGCAGGGCGAGCCTGCGAAGGCAAAGCGCGCCAAAGGCGCCAGGCGCGATGCCGGCAAAGCCAACGCCGCGCCCGACGCGCCCGACACGGACGCACCCCTCGCTACCCGGGTTTACGGCGAGATTCACGCCGCACTCGAGCAGAATCACGAATTGCTGCGCCAGGCGCCGTTCGCCGAGGCCGCCGCGGCGCTCGCGCAGGCCCGCATGATCTATGTGTTCGGCATGGGCGGCGGTTCCAGCGCGCTCGCCGACGAAATGCGCTTTCGCCTCGTACGCCTTGGACGCCCCGTCGCCTCATACCAGGATAGCCTGTTGCAGCGGATGGTGGCGAGCACGCTCGCGCCCGATTGCGTGGTCGTCGCGTTGTCGCTAACAGGACGCGTGCCCGAACTGCTGGACGCGTGCCGCATCGCGCGCGACTACGGCGCGAAGCTGATCGCCGTGACCGCGCCCGCGTCGCCGCTGGCCGCGCTCGCCGACTGGCTCGTGCCGATCGTCGCGAGCGAGACCGACTTTATTTACAAGCCGTCGTCGTCGCGTTACGCGATGCTGATGGCGCTCGACGTGCTCGTGACCGAACTCGCGCTCGCGCAGCCCGAGTCCAGCCGCGAATTGCTGCGCCGCATGAAGCACACGCTCGACGCGCATCGCGGCACCGCCGGGCGCGGCGGCGAGCGCCAGCCACTGGGAGACTGACATGCATTCGCACCCCGAAGCCGCCGATACGCTGATCGTCGGCGCCATGCTGTATGACGGCACGGGCGCGCCGCCCGTCGAACGCGACGTGGCGTTGCGCGACGGACGCATCGTCGCCATCGGCAATCTGTCGAACTGGCTCGCCGAGGAAGTGATCGAGGCGAACGGGCGCGCGCTCGCGCCGGGTTTCATCGACGTGCACACACACGACGACACGCACGTGATCCGCTCGCCGCAGATGCTGCCGAAGATCAGCCAGGGCGTGACGACAGTAGTGGTCGGCAATTGCGGCATCAGCGCCGCGCCGGTCGCGCTCAAGGGCGATCCGCCCGATCCGATGAATCTGCTCGGCGCGCGCGAGGCGTTCGCGTATCCGACTTTCGCCGCGTATGTCGCGGCCGTGAATGCGGCGAAGCCCGCCGTGAACGTGGGCGCGCTGATCGGCCATACGGCGCTGCGCAACAATCATCTGGATAACCTCAAGCGCGCGGCGACCCGCGACGAAGTCGCGGCCATGCGCGCGCAACTCGAAGAAGCGCTCGCGAACGGCGCGCTCGGTTTGTCGACGGGACTCGCGTATGGCTCCGCCTACGAAGCCTCGACCGAGGAAGTCGCCATGCTCGCCGAGCCGCTCGCCGCCGCGGGCGCGCTCTACACCACGCATATGCGCACGGAATTCGACGCGATTCTCGACGCGATGGAGGAGGCGTATCACATCGGCAAGCACGCGCGCGTGCCGGTGGTGATCTCGCATCTGAAATGCGCGGGACCGTCGAACTGGGGGCGCAGCACGGAAGTGCTCGCGTCGCTCGACGGCGCGCGCAAGTATCAGCCGGTGGGCTGCGATTGCTATCCGTACAGCCGCAGTTCGTCGACGCTCGACCTCAAGCAGGTGACGGGCGACATCGACATCACGATCACGTGGTCCACGCCGCATCCCGAGCAGGCGGGCAAGCTGATCAAGGACATCGCCGCCGAATGGGGCGTCTCGCAGCAGGAAGCGGGCAAGCGCCTGCAACCGGCGGGCGCGGTCTATCACAACATGTCGGAGGACGACGTGCGCCGCATCCTCTCGCATCCCGCGACGATGGTCGGCTCCGACGGTTTGCCGAACGATCCGCTGCCGCATCCGCGTTTGTGGGGCGCGTTTCCGCGCGTGCTCGGCCACTATGCGCGCGACGAGCAGTTGCTGCCGCTCGAAGAGGCGGTGCGCAAGATGACGGGTTTGTCGGCGCGCCGTTACGGCCTCGCGCAGCGCGGCGAGGTGCACGTGGGCTGGCATGCCGACCTCGTGCTGTTCGATCCCGCGAAGGTGCGCGACGCCGCGACCTTCGACAAGCCGCAGCAGGTGGCCGAGGGCATCGACGCCGTGTGGGTGAACGGCGTGCTGTCGTACCGCGACGGCCAGCCGACCGGCGAGCGCGCCGGGCATTTCGTGGCGCGCGGTCCGCGCGAAACGCATGCGGACGCTGGGGCCAACGCCAGCGTGGCGTTTTAAGCCGATTCAATTTCGACACGCGGCGCGGCGCAAGACGGCGCGCGCTGCACGATCTCAAAGGAGCAAACGATGAAACGATATGGAGTGGAAGGCGGCAAGGGCCAGGGCGGTCAACATCTGCCGTTCGCGCGCGCCGTGGAAGCCGACGGCTGGCTTTACGTCTCGGGCCAGACGCCGATGGAAAACGGCGAGGTGATCAACGGCGGTATCGTCGAGCAGTCGCACAAGACGATCCAGAACGTGTTCGCCATCCTCAAGGAAGCGGGTTACGGCCCGGAACACGTGGTGCGCTGCGGTGTCTGGCTCGATGACGCACGCGACTTCCAGTCGTTCAACAAGGTGTTCCGCGAGTACTTCGGCGATCATCCGCCCGCGCGCGCCTGCGTGCAGTCGAGCATGGTGATCGACTGCAAGGTGGAAGTGGATTGCGTGGCGTATAAGGCGCCGGCTGGGAAGTAAAGCGCTTGCCTGGTTCAAGCGCGCTGGCGCCTGGGCTCTGGCAGGCGGAAAGCGAAAGACGGTCGTCCGGTTAGCGGGCGGCCGTTTTTTTCTGGGCGTTGGCTTCGCGCGGTTTGGCTTCGTGGATGATCAACTCGATTCTCATGCCGGCGGTGGCAGCCATATTCACAAGCATATCGATGCCGAAGCGTTCGAATTTTCCGCGTACGAGATCGGAAATACGCGGCTGCGTGACGCCGAAGAGTTTCGCCGCTTCTTTCTGGCTCATGTTGTTGCGCTTGATGTGTTCTTCGAGCGCGAACATCAACTGACACCGCAGGTCCATGTTGGCGGCCTCGCCGGGCGTGTCCTCAATGGCGTCCCAGACATTGTCGAAGGTCTCGATTTTCACGGCAGGTTCTCCTGATTGCGAATGGCGCGAAAACGGCGGGCTGCGAGCGACATGTCGGCGAACGTGATTTTTTCGCTCTTTTTCTGGAAGCAGTGCAGCACGTAAATCGCGTCGCGGAAAGTCGCGACGTAAATCACGCGGAACGCGCCGCGTTTTTCGCGCACGCGTATTTCACGTACGCCGGGACCGATCGGATTGACGGGCTTCCAGTCTTGCGGATCTTCGCCGCTTTGCACGAGGCGTAGTTGCCGCCCGGCTTCTTTGCGCGCCGCAACCGGAAACCTGTTCAGGTCGTCGCGCGCGCTGCCGCAAAACTTCACCGGCTTATCGAGGGTGAGCTTATACAAAATCTTATATCTCCTCCAGAGAACTGAGCGCCGATTCCGGCCCGACACGCATCGGGCCTGACATCGCTCAAGTCTCTGGATCGCCGCCGGATCGCGCCCCCGATTTCATCAAGCTCACCCGCGGCGTTGTCCGTCCGGCCAGGGTCGGATATCCCAATATATGAACGCCCCAATCACATATTGGAGATCGCGGAAAAACCGCCCTACAATCCAACCCATCCGACAGGGCGCGCCCAGCAATGGCAAAACAGGCGCGCCCGGCGCAGTCGGCACCACTCAAGACAAAGCCCGGCGGCGGCGCGCAGCGTCCGTCCAGCCAGGCGAAAACCGGAGACGTTTGCCATGTTCCAGCCTGCGGAAAACGCGGCCACTCGCCGTGCGTCCACGCACCGGGCGCCGCCTTGCGCCCGAGCGCATCGCCCCTCACCGAACCATGGCTCGTGCGCCGTCGTCTGACGCCGCGCGCTCTCCCACGTCCACCTGATCGACCTCGCCATGAATAAAGCGATGTCCCCGACGCTCGCCGAACGCCTCGCCGCCGCTTCGAACGGCCAGGCCGCGCCCGAAGCCGTCGCCGCCCATGCCGCGCACGCCGTGCATGCTGCCCAGCACGCCGCGTCGTCCGCGTCCGTGACTTCCACGAAGGCCCGCTCCGGCGGCGATGAAATCCTCGGTCTGCCGGGCGCGCTGCTCGACGGCTCGACGCAAGCCGGCACGCAGACGCTGCTGCGCGGCCTCGCGATCCTCGAAGCGGCCGCCGCCGGCGTGCGCGATCTGCGCTCGTTCGGCGCAGTGCTCGGCACGACGCGCAGCACCACGCACCGCCTCGTGTCGAGTCTCGTGCAGGCGCGCTATCTGCGTCAGGTGCAGGGCGGCTATCTGCTCGGCCCGAAGCTGATCGAACTCGGCACCATCGCGCTCGAACAGATGCCGCTCACGGCGGTCGCGCGCACGCATCTCGAAGCGCTCGCCGACGCCACGCTCGACACGATCCACATGGGCGTGCGCGACGGCGACGACGTGCTCTACATCGACAAGATCCCCGGCCAGCGCGGCCTCGAAATGCGCTCGCGCGTCGGGCACCGGATGCCGCTCGCGTCGACGGGCATCGGCAAGGCGATGATGCTCGACCTCCCGCCGCAGTCGTGGCGCGATCTGTTCGAAGCGTCGCGCCGCACGCTCGCGGGCGTGAGCTTCCGCCCCGATCACAGCCTCGACCCGGACACCTTCATCAAGCGCATGGCCACCTATTCGGCGGGCGGCTACACGTTCGATCTGGAGGAGAACGAAGTGTCGATCCGCTGCGTGGCCGCGCCTGTGCGCGACGCGTCGGGTGCGATCGTCGCGGCGCTCTCGGTGGCGAGCACGATTCCCTATATGCCGCTCGAACGCATGGACGAACTGATTCCGGTCGTGCAGCGCGAAGCGCGCGCGATCTCGCAGGAACTCGGCTGGCGCGCGCCGCAACCCGCTACGCGCAGGATTCGCCGATGACAGGCCGCACCACACAAGAACACATGGAACAGGGCAAGGACACCAGCGCCGCGGCGCAGCCGGGCACGCACCAGGCCGCGTTGATCGCGCTCGATTGGGGAACGACTTCGCTGCGCGCGTATCTGTTCGATGCGGCGGGCGAGGTGCTCGACACGCGCGTCTCGACGGCGGGCATCATGAATCTGCCGGTGCCGGCAGAAGAGGGCGGCTTCGACGCCGCGTTCGACGAAGCCTGCGGTGTCTGGCTCGCGCAAACGCCGGCGCTGCCGGTGCTGGCGGCCGGCATGGTCGGCAGCGCGCAAGGCTGGCTGCAGGCGCCTTACGTGGAAACGCCCGCGGGCGAGGACGCGCTGGTGGGCGGCATCGTCAAGGTGCGCGCGGCGTGCGGCGTCGACGTGGCCGTGGTGCCGGGCGTGCTCGAACCGGGCGCGCTGCCCAACGTGATGCGCGGCGAGGAAACGCAGATCTTCGGCGCATTGAGCGCGCAACCCGCACGCGACGACGATAGCGCCGCCGCCACGCAAGCCGCGCTGATCGGCCTGCCCGGCACGCACGCGAAATGGGCCGTGGTGGAAGGCGCGCGCATCGCGCGTTTCTACACCTTCATGACGGGCGAGGTCTACGCGGCGCTCTCGGCGCACACGATTCTCGGCCGCACGATGAAGCGTCCGGCCGCGCCCGATACGGCCGCGTTTTTGCGCGGCGTGAGCGTCGCGCGCGAACACGGCAGCGCGGGTCTGCTCGCCACGGCGTTCAGCACGCGCACGCTCGGTCTCACCGAACAACTGGCGCCCGACGAGCAGCCCGATTACCTCTCGGGCCTCGTGATCGGCCATGAACTCGCGGGACTCGAAGCGGTGCTGGCGCGCCGCGACGTCGCGCTGGCCGCCTGCGCGCCGCAACTGATCGGCGCCGACGCGCTGTGCGAGCGCTACAAGCTCGCGCTCGCGCAGTTCGGCTGCACCGGCGCGCATCTCGTGCGCCATGCGACCGAGCGCGGCTTGTGGCGCATCGCGGTGCGCGCGGGCCTTGTGTCCGCGAGCTGATCGTCGCGACGCACGATGCCATCGCACGCAGATACATAGACAGACACGCAAGCAAAGCAACATCGAGCAACGTCAAGCACCGAACACACGAACAGGACCCGTCATGCAACCCGAACTGAACCTGCCCGCTCCCTACACGCCGCACGCGGGCTTCGTGGCCGCGTTCGCCGCGTGCCGCATGGTCGCGATCGTGCGCGGCATCAAGCCCGCCGAAGCCGCCGAACATGGCCGCGCGATCTACGAAGCGGGTTTCCGGATCATCGAGGTGCCGCTGAATTCGCCGTCGCCGCTGGAGAGCATCGCCGCGCTGCGCGCCACGCTGCCGGCGGATGCGCTGATTGGCGCGGGCACCGTGCTCACGACCGAGCGCGTGCGCGACGTGAAAGCCGCGGGCGGCGAACTGATCGTGATGCCGCACGCCGACACCGACGTGATCCTCGCCGCGAAGCTGCAAGGTCTCGCGTGCGTGCCGGGCGTCGCCACGCCGACCGAAGCGTTCGCCGCGCTCAAGCACGGCGCGGACGGCCTCAAGATGTTCCCCGCCGAACAACTCGGCCCCGACGTCACGAAGGCGTGGCGCGCGGTGATTCCGGCGATCGTGCCGCTGCTGCCCGTGGGCGGCGTGAAGCCCGACAACATGGGCCCGCAACTCGCGGCGGGCGCGAGCGGCTTCGGCCTCGGCTCGGCGCTCTACAAGCCGGGCCAGGACGTGGCGGCCACGCGCGCCAACGCGCTCGCGTTCATCGCGGGCTGGCGCGAAACCGCCAAGGCGCAGGGAGCGAAGGCATGAATCGTCTCGCGGGCAAGGTCGCGCTCGTGACCGGCGCCGGACGCGGCATTGGCGCGGCGATCGCGCGCGCGTTCGTCGCCGAGGGCGCGGCCGTCGTGCTCGCGGAGCTGGATCTGGAAACGGCGCAGGCCACGGCCAAAGACATCGCCGCCGCGCACGCGAACGCGCGCGTGCTCGCCGTCAAAACCGACGTCACGCAATCGGCCTCGGTCCAGTCGGCCGTGAGCGAAGCGGAGCGCGCGTTCGGTCCCGTCGACGTGCTCGTGAACAACGCCGGCATCAACGTGTTCGCCGATCCGCTGACGATGACCGACGACGACTGGCGCCGCTGTTTCGCCGTCGACCTCGACGGCGTCTGGAACGGCTGCCGCGCCGTGCTGCCGGGCATGGTCGAGCGCCGCGCGGGCAGCATCGTCAACATCGCCTCGACACACGCGTTTCAGATCATTCCGGGCTGCTTCCCGTATCCGGTCGCCAAGCACGGCGTGATCGGCCTCACGCGCGCGCTCGGCATCGAATACGCGCCGAAGAACGTGCGCGTGAACGCGATCGCGCCCGGTTACATCGAGACGCAACTGACGCACGACTGGTGGAACGCGCAGCCCGATCCCGACGCGGCGCGCCGCGCGACGCTCGAATTGCCGCCGATGAAGCGCATCGGCAAGCCCGAGGAAGTGGCGATGACGGCCGTGTTTCTCGCCTCCGACGAAGCGCCGTTCATCAACGCGAGCTGCATCACCATCGACGGCGGGCGCACGGCGCTGCATCACGAATGAATCCGCAGTAACGCAGCAACGACGAACAAAAAAAGCAATAACGAAGAAGAGAAGGCAGCAGTAAAAAAACGCAGCACGAAGGCAAAAAGAAAACGCAGGACATTCGCCGCAGCGCTGGCCGCGCGCGCGAGCGGACGGACGAAAACAAGCGGCCGCTACCCTTCCCGTGACTGAAGAAGACAGGAGACTGACACCATGCAACGCAGGATTTTCCTCACGCTGATCGCCGCCGCGACCACGGCCGTGCTCGCTCATATGCCCGTCGCGCAAGCCGCCGATCCGGTCAAGATCGGCTTTCTCGTGAAGCAGCCCGAAGAACCCTGGTTCCAGGACGAATGGAAGTTCGCGGAAGCGGCCGCGAAGGAAAAGGGCTTCACGCTGGTGAAGATCGGCGCGCCCTCGGGCGAAAAGGTGATGAGCGCGATCGACAACCTGGCTGCGCAAAAGGCCCAGGGCTTCATCATCTGCACGCCTGACGTGAAGCTCGGACCGGGCATCGTCGCCAAGGCCAAGGCCGACGGCCTCAAGATGATGACGGTCGACGACCGCCTCGTCGACGGCGCGGGCAAGCCGATCGAGTCGGTGCCGCACATGGGCATTTCGGCCTACAACATCGGCAAGCAGGTCGGTGACGGCATCGCCGCCGAAATCAAGAAGCGCGGCTGGGACATGAAGGACGTCGGCGCGATCGACGTGACCTACGAGCAGCTGCCGACGGCGCACGACCGCACGGCCGGCGCGACCGACGCACTGGTGGCCGCGGGCTTCCCGAAGGCGAACATCATCGCCGCGCCGCAAGCCAAGACCGACACCGAAAACGCCTTCAACGCCGCCAACATCGCGCTGACGAAGAACCCGCAGTTCAAGCACTGGGTCGCTTACGGCCTGAACGACGAAGCCGTGCTCGGCGCCGTGCGCGCAGCGGAAGGCCGTGGCTTCAAGGCCGACAACATGATCGGCATCGGCATCGGCGGTTCGGACTCGGCGCTCAACGAGTTCAAGAAGCCGCAGCCGACGGGCTTCTACGGCACCGTCATCATCAGCCCGAAGCGTCACGGCGAGGAAACCTCGGAACTGATGTACGCGTGGATCACGCAAGGCAAGGAACCGCCGAAGCTCACGCTGACGACCGGCATGCTGGCCACGCGCGACAACGTGGAAAGCGTGCGTCAGCAGATGGGTCTCGCGTCGAAGTAAGCGCCTGATCGTAGGGTTTTGAGGTGTTTCCCGCTGCGGGGCGGCGGCCGGTCCGACGATGGATCCGGCCGCCGTGCCCGCAGCGTATCGAATGAGAGGAAACCGAAGTGTCAGCGACACTGCGTTTTGACAATATCGGCAAGGTGTTCCCAGGCGTGCGCGCGCTCGACGGCGTGTCGTTCGAGGTGAACGCCGGCGAAGTGCACGGCCTGATGGGCGAAAACGGAGCGGGCAAGTCCACGCTCCTCAAGATTCTTGGCGGCGAGTATCAGCCCGATTCGGGCCGCATTCTCGTCGACGGCAACGAAGTGAAGTTCGCGGATGCCGCGGCCTCGATCGGTTCGGGCATCGCCGTGATCCACCAGGAACTGCAATACGTGCCCGACCTCACGGTCGCGGAGAATCTGCTGCTGGGCGCGCTGCCCAATGCGCTCGGCTGGGTAAAGCGCGGCGAGGCGCGCAAGTTCGTGCGCGAGCGTCTTGCGTCGATGGGCGTGGATCTCGATCCCGCCGCGAAGCTGCGCAAGCTCTCGATCGCGCAGCGCCAGATGGTGGAAATCTGCAAGGCGCTGCTGCGCAATGCGCGCGTGATCGCGCTCGACGAACCCACGAGTTCGCTCTCGCACCGCGAGACCGAAGTGCTGTTCAAGCTCGTGCGCGAACTGCGCGCCGACAATCGCGCGCTCATCTACATCTCGCACCGCATGGACGAGATCTACGAGCTGTGCAACGCCTGCACGATCTTCCGCGACGGCCGCAAAGTGGCTTCGCACGAGAAGCTCGAAGAGGTGAAGCGCGAAACGCTCGTGGCGGAAATGGTGGGCCGCGAGATCAGCGACATCTACAACTACACGCCGCGCGAGCACGGCAACGTGCGCCTCGCGGTGCGCGGCATCGAAGGGCATCCGCTCAACGAGGCGGCCAGCTTCGAGGTGAAATCGGGCGAGATTCTCGGCTTCTTCGGTCTGGTGGGCGCGGGCCGCAGCGAACTGATGCAGCTCGTCTACGGCACGCATAAGCGCAAGGCGGGCGAGATTGAACTCGACGGCAAGCGCATCAGCGTGAAGAGCGCGAGCGACGCGATCCGCAACGGCATCGTGCTCTGCCCGGAGGATCGCAAGGAGCAGGGCATCGTCGCGATGGCCACGGTCTCGGAGAACATCAACATCAGTTGCCGCCGTCATTTCCTGCGCGCGGGCATGTTCCTCGACCGCAAGAAAGAGGCCGAAACGGCGGACCGCTTCATCAAGCTGCTGAAGATCAAGACGCCGAGCCGCCGCCAGAAGATCCGTTTTCTTTCGGGCGGCAATCAGCAGAAAGCGATTCTGTCGCGCTGGCTCGCGGAGCCGGACCTGAAGGTCGTGATTCTCGACGAACCCACGCGCGGCATCGACGTGGGCGCGAAGCACGAAATCTACAACGTGATCTATCAGCTTGCGCAGCGCGGCTGCGCGATCGTGATGGTGTCATCGGAATTGCCTGAAGTGCTCGGCGTGTCGGACCGCATCGTGGTGATGCGCGAAGGCCGGATTTCGGGCGAGTTGCCGCGCAGCGCGGCGAGCGAACACGCGGTGCTGGACCTCGCGCTGCCGCAAGGCGCGCAGCGTCGCGCCGCATGATGGGGAAGGAGTGATGCAAATGCAACGAGACAATCTTGCGGCCGAAGCCGCCGACGCAGCGAAGAGCGTGGCGCACAGCGCCGCCGACGCGCTGATCCCGAAGACCAGCGACAAGCAGAAGTGGTGGCAGCAGATCACCGAGTACAGCCTGATCGTGATTTTCGCGGTCATGTTCATCACGATGTCGCTGACCGTCGATCACTTCTTTTCGATCGAGAACATGCTGGGCCTAGCGCTGTCGATCTCGCAGATCGGCATGGTGGCCTGCACGATGATGTTCTGCCTCGCCTCGCGCGACTTCGACCTCTCCGTGGGCTCGACCGTGGCGTTCGCGGGCGTGCTTTGCGCGATGGTGCTCAACGCGACCAACAACACCTTCATCGCGATCGTCGCGGCGGTGGCGGCGGGCGCGGCGATCGGCTTCGTGAACGGCGCGGTGATCGCGTATCTGCGCATCAACGCGCTGATCACCACGCTCGCGACGATGGAAATCGTGCGCGGCCTGGGCTTCATCGTTTCGCACGGTCAGGCTGTGGGCGTGTCGTCGGATACGTTCATCGCGATGGGCACGATGGCCTTCTTCGGCGTGCAACTGCCGATCTGGGTCACGCTGTTCTGCTTCATCGTGTTCGGCGTGATGCTCAATCAGACCGTGTACGGGCGCAACACGCTCGCCATCGGCGGCAATCCGGAAGCGTCGCGGCTCGCGGGCATCAAGGTCGAACGCACGCGCGTGTGGATCTTCCTGATTCAGGGCGCGGTGACGGCGCTGGCGGGCGTGATTCTCGCCGCGCGCATCACCTCGGGCCAGCCGAACGCGGCCGAAGGCTTCGAGCTGAACGTGATCTCGGCGTGCGTGCTGGGCGGCGTGTCGCTGCTGGGCGGTCGCGCGACGATCTCGGGCGTGGTGATCGGCGTGCTGATCATGGGCACGGTCGAGAACGTGATGAACCTGCTCAACATCGACGCGTTCTATCAGTACCTCGTGCGCGGCGCGATCCTGCTCGCGGCGGTGCTGCTCGACCAGTTGAAGAACCGCGGCGCGCGCGATTAAGCCCGCGGCCCGACTCAAAGAACCAGGAAGAACCAGGAAGCTCAACGTATGTCTTCACCCGCCAATGCCGTCGCGCGCCACGCGCATGAAAACTTCGCGCGTTATCCGAGTCTTGCGGACCGCGTCGTGTTGATCACGGGCGGCGCGACCGGCATCGGCGCGTCGTTCGTCGAGCACTTCGCGGCCCAGGGCGCGCGCGTGGCGTTCTTCGATATCGACGCGACGGCGGGCGAAGCGCTCGCCGACGAACTCGGCGATTCGCGTCACAAGCCGCTCTTCGCGCGCGTCGATCTCACCGATATCGCCGCGCTGCGCGCCGCCATCGCCGACGTGAAGGCCGCGCTCGGTCCGATCGAGGTGCTCGTGAACAACGCCGCGAACGACAAGCGTCACACGCTCGCGGAGGTCACGCCCGAGTTCTTCGACGCGGGCATCGCCGTGAACGTGCGCCATCAACTGTTCGCGGCGCAGGCCGTGGCGGAGGATATGAAAGCGGCGGGGCGCGGCTCGATCATCAATCTGGGCTCGATCAGCTGGATGCTCAAGAACGCCGACTATCCCGTCTACGTGATGAGCAAGTCGGCGGTGCAGGGGCTCACGCGCGGGCTCGCGAAGGATCTCGGCCAGCACGGCATTCGCGTGAATTCGCTGGTGCCCGGCTGGGTGATGACGCAGAAGCAGCGCGACCTGTGGCTCACCGACGAAGGCCGCGAGGCGATCAAGCGCGGCCAGTGCATCGACGCCGAACTGCTACCCGACGACCTCGCGCGCATGGCGCTCTTTCTGGCCGCCGACGACAGCCGCATGATCACCTCGCAGGACATCGTGGTGGACGGAGGCTGGGCATGAGCGATCCGATTCAACCGGCGCGCGACGACGTCGCCGAACTGCTCGTGCACGCAAAGAACGCGCTCGGCGAAGGCGCAACGTGGTGCTCGCGCAGCGCGCGGCTCTACTGGAACGATATCGAAGGCGCGAGCCTGGCGCGCTACGACGCGGCCGACGGCTCGCATCGCGTCTGGCCGATGCCCGAGCGTCTCGCGTGCTTCGCGCTCTGCGAAGACCCGGACACGCTGCTGATCGGGCTCGCTTCGCGGCTTGCGTTCTTCGATCTGCGCACGGGCGAGATCACGCCGATCGTCGACGTGGAACCCGATCTGCCGACGCGTCTGAACGACGGGCGTTGCGACCGCCAGGGCCGCTTCGTGTTCGGCACGAAGTACGAGCGCAAGCCGTTCGAGAAGATCGGCGGCTTTTATCGGCTCAATCACGATCTCACGCTGGAGAAACTGCCGCTGCCGGTGGCGGCGATTTCGAACAGCATCGGCTTCAGTCCCGACGGCGGCACGATGTATTACGCCGATTCGTTCACGCGCGAGATTCGCGCCTGCGACTACGGTGCCGATGGAACGATTGCAAACGATCGGCTCTTTGTGCAGGTGCCGTTGCACGAAGGCGAGCCGGACGGTTCGACGGTCGACAGCGAAGGCGGCCTCTGGAACGCGCAGTGGGCGGGCGAATGTGTCGTGCGCTACGGTCCGGATGGCGTGGAAACCGAGCGCATCCGCGTGCCTACGGTGCAGCCGACGTGCGTGACGCTCGGCGGCGAAGGCTATTCGACGCTGTATGTGACGAGCGCGCGCGACGGACTCGACAGCGACACGCTGGAGCGCGAACCGCACGCGGGCGGCGTGTTCGTGGCGCAAACGGGCCGGACGGGGCTTGCCGAGCCGCGCTTTCTGGGTGACTTTCAGGGCGGTGTCCAGAGTAAACGGTAAGGAAAGCGAACGATCGTTCGGAGAGCGTGGACGTGCTCGCCGAAACGCTCGCGCGAGCAACGTGAAAGCGGCTTGCAATCGTTTTCGAGCCGGGCCTGCGTTGTAGCGAGACAACAAAAAGGCGCAAAAGAGCGGGGCGGATGCGCGCGAGTGTGGCGCCAAACCGTCGCCGTCTCTAAGGTGCTAGCTGTACCAGGCAGCACGAATCAGCACTTACCAGCACGATTCAGCAGGACTTGAACAAGAAGCGGCCGTCACACGACGCGGGCAGCGCGCGGCGATCGAAGCGCGCTGAAGCAACGTCGTGGCGATGCGACCGGCAGGCCGCCAATGCGCCGCCATCCTGGGCGGCGATCCATCATGCCTCTCGAGGAGCCGCTCATGAGCGTCGCGAATTCCGCTTTGCGTCCAACAGCTCGTTCCCGTAACGCTTCCCGGTCGCCGCTTGCCGCCGGCACGGCCGACCCCGCCGCATCGCCTCCCGCCGCGGGTTCGCCCGCCGCCGCG
>NZ_JAAGPN010000223.1:0-13650 GCF_017104805.1 Paraburkholderia sp. Ac-20347
GGCGGCAGCGTCCCGTTCGCCACGCCCGGCGACGTCGACAACAACGACTTCAGCGCGCGCGTTTCGAACGCCGTGAAATACACCTCGCCGAACTTCGGCGGCCTCCAGTTCGAAGCGCTCGTCGCGCGCGGCGGCGTGCGCGGGTCACGCGGGCACGGTCGCATCGACGAGATGGATCACCGCGCGGCCTTGCGCATAGAGCCAGTGTCCGCCGACGGAAAACGGCGGACGCGGGCCGTCCTCCAGCCCCGCGATCTCGCAGAAAAAACGGCGCGTGCCATCCAGATCGGGCGTGACGAGCGTGACGTGATCGAGTTGCATGGCGGCGTCCTTGCGTGGTTCCCTGCGTGGCGAATCCTGAAAACACGCGCATTGTCCAGCTTCGGCGCAGACTTGATAATTGGCGTAGCATTTGAAGGATTTTCAAACGCTGTCTAATAATCTTTTCGGTATCGACATGGACAATCTCGGCGACGTGCGCCTCTTCGTGGAAGCCGCGCGGCTCGGCAGCCTCTCGGCGGCGGGCCGCAAGCTGGGCCTCACGCCGGCGGCGGCCAGCGCCCGGCTCGCGCGGCTCGAAACGGAGCTGCGCGCGCGCCTGTTCGACCGCACCACGCGCCAGTTGCGCCTGACCGACGAAGGCCGCGCCTACCTCAATTGCAGCGAAAGCGCGCTGCGCTCGCTCGACGACGCCAAGGCCGCGCTGCAGGAGGGCCAGAACGCGGTGCGCGGCAAGGTGCGCATTTCGGCGACTTCCGACTTCGGCCGCAATCTGCTGATGACCTGGCTCGACGAATTCCTCACGCACTATCCCGAGGTGCGTTTCGCGCTCACGCTGACCGATTCGATCTCGAATCTGCTGCTCGAGGACATCGATCTGGCGATCCGCTTCGGCACGCCGCAGGACAGTTCGCTGATCGCGCGGCGGCTCGCACCGAACCCGCGCGTGCTGTGCGCCGCGCCCGATTACATCGCCCGCCACGGCGAGCCGCACGAGCCCGCCGATCTGGCCCGCTTCGACTGCATCGTGATCGGCTCGCCGGCGGGCCCGGTCAACGAGTGGCGCTTCACGCGCGGGAACGCGTCGCAGACCTACGTCGTGCCGCTGGAGAACGCGCTCGAAAGCTCGGACGGCGAGGCCGTGCGCCAATGGACGCTGTGCGGCTACGGTTTATCGGTGAAATCGATCTGGGACGTGGCCGACGACCTGCGCGCCGGGCGGCTGCGGATCGTCATGCCGGACTGGCGTTACGCCGAGCAGCCCGTGCACGCGCTCTATCACCGCAACCGCTATCTGGCGCCGCGCGTGCGCGTGCTGCTGGACTTCCTGTCCGAGCGTTTCGCCCAGGCGGCGCACGAGTTGAGCGCGCTCGTGCCCTGGGCGGAAGACCCGGAACACGCGGGACACGCGCACGGCGCGAACGGCGTGCAAGTCGTGTCGGATACGGCGATCGGCGCGGCGCCGGGACGGCCGCGGGGTCGCAAGGCCGTCAGCGCATAAGGCTATAATGTTGGATTAAGCTGAACGATGGTTCGCGTAGTCATCCGGCGGCATCAGAAGCCAATGCGCACGCAAAAAACGCGCGCCAAGGCACCAGTAAAACCCGCCAGCGAACCGCCCCACTGTGCGCCACAGCCTTCGCAGGCCGGCCACCCGCTTCAGCCCCAATTTTCACCGTAGTCCCGACGTGCATTTCGTGCATCAACCGGACGACGCCCCCAGGTGAACCACTGCGAACGGCGAACCCCGATGACCAAGAAAGTTTATGTAAAGACCTATGGCTGCCAGATGAACGAGTACGACTCCGACAAGATGGTCGACGTACTCGGCGCCGCTGAAGGCCTCGTGAAAACCGACACGCCCGAAGACGCGGACGTGATTCTGTTCAACACCTGCTCGGTGCGCGAAAAGGCCCAGGAAAAAGTCTTCTCCGAGCTCGGCCGCGTGCGCGAACTGAAGGAAGCGAACCCGAACCTGTTGATCGGCGTGGGCGGCTGCGTGGCGAGCCAGGAAGGCGCGGCCATCGTCCAGCGCGCACCGTATGTCGATCTGGTGTTCGGTCCGCAAACGCTGCACCGCCTGCCGCAGATGATCGACGCGCGCCGCGCCTCGGGCCGCGCGCAGGTCGACATCACCTTCCCCGAAATCGAGAAGTTCGACCATCTGCCGCCCGCGCGCGTGGAAGGTCCGAGCGCATTCGTCTCGATCATGGAAGGCTGCTCGAAATATTGCAGCTACTGCGTCGTGCCCTACACGCGCGGCGACGAAGTCTCGCGTCCGCTCGACGACGTGCTCACCGAAGTCGCCGGTCTCGCCGACCAGGGCGTGCGCGAAGTCACGCTGCTCGGCCAGAACGTCAACGCCTATCGCGGCCAGCTCACGCAAGGCGCGAGCGAAATCGCCGACTTCGCCACGCTGATCGAATACGTCGCCGACATCCCCGGCATCGAGCGCATTCGCTACACCACCTCGCATCCGAAGGAATTCACGCAGCGCCTGATCGACACCTACGCGAAGGTGCCGAAGCTCGTGAACCACCTGCATCTGCCTGTGCAGCACGGCTCCGACCGCGTGCTGATGGGGATGAAGCGCGGCTACACCGTGCTCGAATACAAGTCGGTGATCCGCAAGCTGCGCGCGATCCGCCCCGACCTCTCGCTCTCGACCGACATCATCGTCGGCTTCCCGGGCGAGACCGAGGAAGATTTCGAAAAGACCATGAAGCTCGTCGAAGAGATGAGCTACGACACGAGCTTCTCGTTCATCTACAGTCCGCGTCCGGGCACGCCCGCCGCGAACCTCGAAGACGACACGCCGCGCGAAGTGAAGCTCAAGCGTCTGCAGCATCTGCAGGCGACGATCGAAGAGAACGTACAGCGCATCAGCCAGTCGATGGTCGGACGCGTCGAGCGCATTCTGGTCGAAGGTCCGTCGCGCAAGGATCCGAGCGAACTGTCGGGCCGCACGGAAAACAACCGTGTGGTGAACTTCCCGGCGCCGCTCGCTTCGCACGCGCGCCTGATCGGCCAGATGATCGACGTGAAGATCAACCACGCGTACCCGCACTCGCTGCGCGGCGAGCTCGTGCTCGCGCACGAGGGCAATTCGGCGCTGTCGCACTAAATCGCCAACCGGCACCTGCAGCGCGCCACTCACGGAACACGGGAGTTCAGAGACACCTTGAAGCCGAATCAGCAGCATCTGGAATTCACCGCGCCGCACGACGACAACGCGCGGCTCGCCAACCTCTGCGGCCCGCTCGACGAAAATCTGCGGCAGATCGAGCAGGCGCTCGACGTGACGCTCGCACGGCGCGGCCATCGGATTTCGATTCGCGGCCGCGGCGCGAAGCTCGCGCTCACCGCGCTCGAAAACTTCTACAACAAGGCCCGCGATCCGCTTTCCGTCGACGACATCCAGCTCGCGCTGGTCGAGGCGCGCCATCTGGCGAGCCGCGCGAATGCGCGCGCGAACGGTAACGGCGGCAATGGCGGCAACGGCAAGTCCGACGACGGCGCGGAAATCGATCCGCGTTTTCGCGGCGATCCCGACCATCCGTTCGACGAACCGGCGCGCGACGATATCGACGTCGAAGAGCAAGGTCCGAAGCTCTACACGCGTCGCGCCGACCTGCGCGGCCGCACGCCCGCGCAGCGCGAGTACCTGAAGCAGATCATCTCGCACGACGTGACCTTCGGCATCGGGCCGGCGGGCACGGGCAAGACCTATCTCGCGGTGGCCTGCGCGGTCGACGCGCTCGAACGCGATCAGGTCAAGCGCATCGTGCTGACGCGTCCGGCCGTCGAAGCGGGCGAGCGTCTGGGCTTTTTGCCCGGCGATCTCGCGCAGAAGGTCGATCCGTATCTGCGCCCGCTCTACGACGCGCTCTACGATCTGCTCGGCTTCGACAAGACGGCGAAGATGTTCGAGCGCCAGATGATCGAAATCGCGCCGCTCGCGTACATGCGCGGCCGCACGCTCAATCACGCGTTCATCATTCTCGACGAGGCGCAGAACACCACGCCCGAGCAGATGAAGATGTTCCTCACGCGTATCGGCTTCGGCTCGAAGGCGGTCGTGACCGGCGACACCACCCAGGTGGACTTGCCGCGCGGCCACAAGAGCGGGCTGATCGAGGCGCAGCATGTGCTCGCGAACGTGCGCGGCATCGCCGTCACGCACTTCACGAGCGCGGACGTGGTGCGTCATCCGCTCGTCGCGCGTATCGTCGAGGCTTACGACGCGCATTCGAAGAAGGACGACAGCGGCGCCGACGCACGCTGATCAGTGCTGAATCCGATCGACAGCTCAACATGTCCCGCGCACCGAAACTCAAACTGAACCTTCAGTTCCCCGCCGCGAAGGCGTTTCCCGAGCACAAGGCCGCGCTGCCGCGCGCGACCGTGGCGGCCTGGGTGAAGGCGGCGCTGTTCGCCGACGCGGAACTGACCGTGCGCTTCGTCGACGCCGAGGAAGGCCGCACGCTCAACCGCAGCTATCGCGGCAAGGACTACGCGACCAACGTCCTCACCTTCGCCTACGCGGAGAGCGAGGACGACCCGGTCACGGGCGACCTGATCCTCTGCTGCCCGGTGGTGGAAAAGGAAGCCGCCGAGCAGAACAAGCCGCTCGCCGCGCACTACGCGCATCTGCTGGTGCACGGCGCGCTGCATGCGCAAGGCTACGATCACGAGGACGACGCCGAAGCCGAAGAGATGGAAGGCATCGAAACCGAAGTCCTCAATTCGCTCGGTTTTCCCGATCCGTACAAATAAGGACCTCAACGCGCCGCGCACCGCGCGCCTTCCGCCATGAACGACAAGAGCACGCCCGCCTTCGACGATCCCTCCGCGCAACCTCAGTCGGAGGGCGTCCCCGGCGCGCGTGATGCTGCCGTTCCGGGCGGCGCCGTGCGTGCGCCCTGCCCCGGCTATCCGCCCGCGCTCGGCGATCCGCGCCTGCTCACCGAAGACGATCTGCGCGCCTCGCTCGACTGCACGCTGCGCGACTGGGACCGCGAAAGCGACCTCTGGCTGTTCGGCTATGGCTCGCTGATCTGGAACCCCGGCCTGCCGACCGTCGAGAACGTGCGCTCGCGCGTGCATGGCTACCATCGCGGCCTGTATCTGTGGTCGCGCGTGAATCGCGGCACGCCCGAGCAGCCGGGCCTCGTGCTCGCGCTCGACCGCGGCGGTTCGTGCGCGGGTGTGGCGTTCCGCCTCGCGGCCGAAGGCGTGATGCCGCATCTGGAAGCGCTCTGGCGACGCGAAATGCCGATGGGCTCGTACCGGCCCGCGTGGCTGCCGTGCGCGCTCGAAGACGGACGGCGCGTCACCGCGCTCTCGTTCGTGATGCGCCGCGACGTGCCCACCTACACCGGCAAACTCGACGAAAACACCGTGCGCACCGTGTTCGGCTGCGCCACGGGCCGCTACGGCACGACGCTCGACTACGTGCGCCGCACCGTCGACGCCCTGCGCGAGACGGGCATGCCCGACCGCGCGCTGGAACGCCTGCTCGCGCGCTGCGCGTGAGCCCCGGCCCCGAATCCTGAATTTCGTCCGACGCGCGATGGCGCCGCATCTGCGTTAGGATGGATGCGAAGGCGCGCCACTTACACGGTGACGCCACGCGCATGTTGTATCCTTTCCCTTCCGCAATAGCGCGCCCGCCCTCCGAGGGCAGACGGGCGCACCACCATGAACGACTCTTATCCCAGTCGAAGACAAGCCGACAAACCGCAGGAAAAGCGCTCGCTCCTCGAGCGTCTGACCGACTTCATCTCGCCCGAGCCCGACTCGCGCAGCGAGCTTCTCGAAATACTCCAGGACGCGCACGCGCGTAATCTGATCGACGCCGACTCGCTTTCGATGATCGAAGGCGTGTTCCAGGTGTCCGAGCTGTGCGCACGCGACATCATGGTGCCGCGCGCCCAGATGGACGCGATCAACATCGCCGAGAGCCCGGACGAATTCATCCCCTACGTGCTGGACAAGGCGCACTCGCGCTATCCGGTCTACGAAGGCAATCGCGACAACGTGATCGGCGTGCTGCTCGCCAAGGATCTGCTGCGCTATTACGCCGAGGAGGAATTCGACGTGCGCGGCATGCTGCGCCCGGCGGTGTTCATCCCCGAGTCGAAGCGCCTGAACGTGCTGCTTCACGACTTCCGGCAGAACCGCAATCACATCGCCATCGTCGTGGACGAATACGGCGGCGTGGCCGGCCTGATCACGATCGAGGACGTGCTGGAGCAGATCGTCGGCGACATCGAGGACGAATACGACTTCGACGAGGAAAGCGGCAACATCATCGCTTCGCCCGACGGCCGCTTCCGCGTGCGCGCGCTCACCGAACTCACGCAGTTCAACGAGGCGTTCGGCACCCATTTCCCTGATGAAGAAGTGGACACGATCGGCGGTTACGTGACGAATCATTTCGGCCACGTGCCGCATCGCGGCGAGAAGGTGCGTCTCGGCGACCTGATTTTCGAGGTGCTGCGCGCCGACGCCCGCCAGGTGCACATGCTGCTGGTGCGCCGCGACCCGCTCGCGGGTCAGCGCGAAGCCGCGCTGCAGCAGCGCTTCCTGCGCGTGCCGCGCTGCATCCAGGGTCTCGAAGAGACCCGTCACGGTCTGTCTCATGGCTCACTCCTCGCCCGTCGGGCAGTGGCGGCAAAAGCGGTGGCAAATACTGTGACGATAAGCGGTGACAAAGGCTGATATGGCAGTGGGCGCGCGTCCGCGACATCCACGAATCCGACGACAGGATGCGGCAAATCCAGGTGCCCCGATGCGGTGCGCCCGCCGACGCCTGGTCGAGCATGCCGCAATCTTCGTGCCGCGAGAGTTTCGAACCCAGGCGTTCGGTCCCACGCGTTCGGAGCCAGACTTTTCGACCTACAGCGTCGCGTCCCGTTCCCGGCGCGCGCGCGTCTGCAAGTCGCGCTGGATTGCTTCGAGCAATTTCTCCAGCAAGGCGATGTCGAACGGCTTCGAGAGCACGCGCACGTCCACGTGACGCGCGCGCTCGAGTTCCTCCGCGTAACCGGTGACGAGAATCACGGGCAGCGTCGGCTCGCAGTTCTGCAGCGCCTCGGCCAGATCGATGCCGTTCATTTCGCCGGGCATGTGGATGTCCGAGAGCACAAGATCGAAATGCGCGAAGGGCGTCGCGTCGTCGTCGTTCGCCGCGGCAACGTGGCCGGCCTTGACGAGCGCGAGCGCGCTCGCCGCGTCGTTCGCGCAGGTGACGTGATGACCCATCATCTGCAGCAGCGCTTCGGTGCCCGCCGCGACTTCGTCGTTGTCTTCGACCAGCAGCACGCGCAGGCCATGCAGCGGCGCGACGCTGTCCTCGCGCGGCGCCGGTTCGTGCACGACGGCGGGCGCGGCGGCGGCGCGCGGCAGATACAGATGCACCGACGTACCCGCGCCGATCGCGCTGTCGATCGCGGCCAGTCCGCCCGAGCGCTCGCAGAACGCGAACACCTGCGGCAGCCCGAGCCCCGTGCCCATGCCCTTCGGCTTGGTCGTATAGAGCGGCTCGAACGCGCGCGCGAGCACGTCGGGCGACATGCCGACGCCGGAATCCTCCAGCGAAACGTGCACGAATTCGCCGTCGAGCGGAAAGCCCTCGCCGGGCCGGAACGCGATATTGCGCGCGCGCACCGTGAAGCGGCCGCCGTTGGGCATGGCGTCGCGCGCGTTGACGGCGAGATTGATGAGCGCGAGTTCGAATTCGGCGACGTCGACGTTCACGGGCCACACGCTTTCGTCGACATCGACGACGAGCGAGACCTTCGCGCCCAGCGACGCGCGCAGCAGTTCGCGGCTCGCGGGCAGCCAGCGTCCGGCGTGGATCGTCTCGTTGCGCAGCGGCTGCTTGCGCGCCACGCCGAGCAACTGGCGCGTGAGCGACTGGCCGCTCTTGAGCGCGCGCTCGATCGCCGAGAGTTCGCGCTCGAACGCGGCCGCGCCGCGCCGCCGCGCGATCTGCACGTTGGCGGAGACGATCATCAGCAGATTGTTGAAGTCGTGCGCGACGCTGCCGACGAGATTGCCGAGCGCTTCCATCTTGCGCGACTGCCGGTAGGCCGATTCGATCGAGCGCCGCATCGACGCTTCGGCCTGCCAGCGCTCCCACGCTTCCTCTTCGGCGGCGAGGCGGCGCAGCGACAGCCAGATCACGCACCAGAGCGCGATCGACGGCGTGAACATCGAGATGATCAGCACGCTCAGGTGCCGGTACCACGCGGCCCAGATCGCCGAGCTGCGGTACGCGCAGGTGACATAAACCGGATACGCGCCGACGCGCCGGTACGCGAGGATCACCTTGTCGTCGAGCAGTTGCGAGCGCATGTGCACGACGCCCGCGTCCTTGCCGCCCGCGAGCGCCGAGGCGAACGGCGAACCCGGCGTGATGCCCGGACCGCCGGCGCGCGCCTGGGCCGCAGGCGGCGGCGGCTCGAACGCGAGAATCGCGCCGTCGCTGCGCACGAGGCCGAGCGCCATCGGCGAGTCCGCGCCCAGCAGCTCGCGATAGAAGGTGCCGAAGTAGGCGGGCCGCAGCGCGACCGAGACGAGGCCCGCGAACTGGCCTTGCGCGTCGTGGCGCGCCACGCCCGTGTTGAACACCGTTTCGCCGCTGACCTGGCCTTGCATCACGCGCGAGACGTGATCGATCATGCGGCCCGCGCGGATGCCCACGAAGTCGTCGCGCGTGAGGATCGAAACGGGCGGCGGCGGCGAATAGCGGCTGCTCGCGAGCAGGTCGCCGTCGCGGCCGAAGATCGACACGGCCGCGACCTGCGGATAGCCGCCGCCGATCGCGTCGAGTTTCTCGTGAATCTGCGCTTCGTTCAGGCGGATGCCTTCGTCGTCGAGATCCTGCACGCCGTCCACGATGCGCGTGTCGAGCGCGTCGTTCATGTCGAACACCTTGAGCGCGTGCTCTTCGGCCACGCGCACGGTGCGCAGCGTGACGTCGGTGGCGTCGGCTTCGCGCGTGCGCAGGTCGTTCCAGGCCATCGTGGCCACGTAGACGCAAGGCAGCACGATCGCCGCCACGAGCAGCGCAATCAGCGTGCGGCGGCGGACCGTGAAGTCGTGACTGGGCGCGGCCGGAAACGGCGCTTCATCGGTGCGCGGCGAAGCGGGCGAGCGATCGTCTGGCCCGGCGGGCCGGTCGGGAATCATCGTACGGATAAGGGGATGGAGGCGGCGGCGGAGCTTCTGACATCATAAACGACCGTAGCGTTCCAACTGCCGCGTCGGCGTGCCCGATTGCGCGCTCGCACGAACCGTTCGCGGCCCCGCGCGCGGCGTTCGCGCAGGGAAAAAGTCAATTTCACGCGCCGCCGGACTAAACGTCGCAAAAAAGAACGATTTTTTCGGACAGACGCGCGATTGCGCGAAAATCCGCGTAGCGCAAACGTACACAAAAGGATAATTATCGGCGCTGATTCGTTGGTTCGATTATTTATTTTCCGAAAAACCGGAAAAGAAAGTCAATTTTGATCGCGTAACGATTATCGACGAGTTGCATTTCATTTCATTTGCTTCGAGAATTCGGGGCACGATAAATACGTATGAAAAATGTGCACGTGCAGCGCGCTGTTTTTCGCGTATCCATTCTGTAAGTCGGCCCCCTCAGCTAAAGCAGCGGGGACGAGTAACGCGGCGGAATTCGGGGCGCCGCTCTCACCGGGTCGATCCGATTTGCCGCGCCAGCCACGCTTCCCGTCGCGCTGTCATATGCGGTAATTCACGTATCGCGCATAAAATACGCGTCCGCCCTAAAGATAGTGCGCACGCGGCCGTTAATACGTCTTAACGCATTCCGTCCAACGCACATTCACTCAGCATATCCATGTCCTTGCCCATCGTGATCGCCGATGATTCGCTGTTAGCCCGCAAGGTGCTCACGAAGGCGCTTCCCGATGACTGGGACGTCGACATCTCGTACGCGTCGAACGGACATGAAGCGCTGGCGCTCTATCGCGCCGGGCGTGCACCGGTCATGTTTCTCGATCTGACGATGCCCGGCATGACGGGTTTTCAGGTTCTCGAAGCCATGCAGCACGAGGATCTGAATACGTTCGTGATCGTCGTATCCGCCGATGTCCAGCCGCGTGCGCAGGAGCGCGCGCTCGCGCTGGGCGCGATGGCGTTCGTGCCGAAGCCGGTCACCCAGGAAGCGCTGCTACCCATCCTGAAGGAGTACGGGTTGTATGCCTGATCGAGTGTTCACGGAACTGCAGCGCGACGCGCTTCAGGAGATCGCCAATCTGGGGATGGGCCAGGCAGCCACGCGTTTGTCGGGGCTCCTGAATGCTTTCATCGAATTGTCGGTGCCGCGCGTGCGCGTGGTGGCGGTCAGCGAGGCCGCGGACGCCTTGCGCGAGATGACCGGCATCGACGGTCCGGTGACGGCCGTGCGCCAGGGTTTTCGCTCCGAAATCAAGGGCGAGGCGCTGGTGATCTGCCGCAGCGGCGAGATTGCGGAACTCGGCGCGCTGATCGGCGGCCCGTTCGCGGAGTCCACCTGGGACGCGCTCACCGAGCAGGAACTGATCTTCGACGTGGCGAACGTGCTGACCGGCGCGTGTGTCTCGTCGATGCTCGACCAGCTCGGGCGTCTGCCGGTGTTTTCACAGCCGGGCCTGCTCGGCGATGCCGTCACGCTCGACGAAGTGTTCCAGCCCGGCCTGCTCGCGTGGGATCTCGCGCTGCTCGTCGAAGTCAACTTTGCGCTGGAAGACCAGCGTTTTCGCGCGCATCTCGTCATGCTGATGGCCGAAGAGTCGATCCATCATGTAAGCCGGGCCATCGACGCGCTGTTGCACAGCCTATGACTACCCCTGAATTGCCGTTGTCGACGCCTTCGCTGTCCGACCTCGTGGTCGAACGCGTGGGCTTCGGCCTGTTCGTGCTCGACCGCGACATGAACGTGCTGATGTGGAACCGCTTCATGCAGGACCACAGCGGCGTGTCCGCCGAGGACGTGATCGGCCGCCCGATTTTCGAGCGCTTTCCCGACCTGCCGCGCGCGTGGCTCGCGCGCAAGGTCGAAAGCGTGTTCCAGCTCGGCAGCTTCGCCTTCAGCTCGTGGGAGCAGCGGCCCTACCTGTTCCGCTTCGATCACGACCGCCCCATCACGGGCGGCGTGGACTACATGCAGCAGGACTGCACCTTCATGCCGCTGATGCGCGAGCGCGAGGTGATCGCCGTGTGCGTCACGGTGTCCGACGTCACGCACGTCAGCGTGATGCAGCGCGAGCGTGAAGACGCCGTGGCCAAGCTGCGCGAATACGCCGACCGCGACGGCCTCACGGGCATCGCGAACCGGCGCTTCTTCGAGTCGCGCCTGATGGAGGAATTCTCGCGCTGGCAGCGTTACGGCGGCGACCTCTCGGTGCTGCTGTTCGATCTCGACCACTTCAAGAAGATCAACGACGAATTCGGTCACGTCACCGGCGACACGGTGCTGCGCTCGATGGCGCAGCGCGTGGCCGACGTGGTGCGCAAGCAGGACGTGTTCGGCCGTTTCGGCGGCGAGGAATTCGCGCTGCTGCTGCCGTGCACGCCGCTCGACGACGCGCTTCACGTGGCCGAGAAGATCCGCCACACGATCGGCGACACGCCCGTGGACGTGCAGGGCGTGGTCGTGCCGGTCACGGCAAGCGTGGGCGCCGCCGCGGCGCGGCCCGGCGCGAACGACTACGAAGTCATGATCAACGAAGCCGACGCCGCGCTCTACAGCGCCAAGCGCCAGGGCCGCAACCGTTCGGTGGTGCTGCTGCACGAGCTGTCTTAGCTGCTCGACCGGGATCGCGCCTTCTGGCGCGATTTCCTCGAACATGGCGGACGATGGCGGGAATCTGCGCGACGTTGTCCGTTATAAGCCGACGATAAACCTGTGACGAAACTCGCGCCCGGCCTCGCGCGCCGGCGCTTCTCCATTTGTCCCTGATTGCGGCGAGGTTCCCGACTGCGGCGGCCCGCAAAGGTTGATATACTTTGGCCCGTTTCCGGCCTTGGACCCCGAGTGGCGTTCGAGCGAGCCGGTGCCTCGCGCGTGTCCGCGCGCGCGGGCGACCCGCTCCATGCGGGCCCGAATATCTGAAACGCCCCGTCGAGGGCGACCCCAGCGGAGATCGTCTTGGCTGTTTCCAACCTCGTCGTGGACGATACACATCAAACCGACGCCGCCGCCGCATCGTCGGGCAGCTCGTTTTATCTGGCGATGCGCATCCTGCCTGCCGCGCAGCGCGACGCCATGTATCAGGTCTACGCCTTTTGCCGCGCTGTCGACGACATCGCGGACAGCGACCTGCCGCGCGCCGAGCGTGCGGCGGGGCTCGACCAATGGCGCGCCGATATCGACGCGTGCTACGCCGGCACGCCGCGCGCCTCGCTGGCCGCGCTCACGCGCCACATCCACACGTTCGGGCTGCAGCGCGAGGACTTCCACGCGATGATCGACGGCATGGCGATGGACGCCGCCGAGGACATCTGCGCCCCCGACGAGGACACGCTCGACCTCTATTGCGACCGCGTCGCGAGCGCGGCGGGCCGTCTGTCGGTGAGAATTTTCGGGATGGAAGAGGAGCCGGGCCGGCTGCTCTCGCATCACCTCGGCCGTGCGCTGCAGTTGACCAACATCCTGCGCGACATCGACGAGGACGCGGACATCAACCGCTGCTATCTGCCGCGCGAACTGCTCGCGCGCGAAGGCATCGCGGCCACGGGTCCGCACCAGATCGCCGCCGATCCGCGCCTGCCGCGCGTCTGCGCGACGCTGGTGGAACGCGCGTTCGGCCATTTCGCCGCCGCCGACGCGATCATGGACCGCACGCCGCGCATCCAGGTCAAGGCGCCGCGCATCATGTCGGGCGTCTACCGCGTGCTGCTCGAACGCACCATCGATCGCGGCTTCGACCTGCCGCGCACCAAGGTGGCCAAACCGCGCGCGCGGCTCATGTGGATCGTGGCGCGCTACGCGCTGTTCTGATGCCGCGGCTCGTCCACGTGATCGGCGCGGGGCTGGCGGGCCTTGCGACGGCCGTGCGGCTGCAGCGCCGGGGCGTGCAGGTCGCCCTGCACGAAGCGGGCGCGCAGGCAGGTGGACGATGCCGTTCGTACTATGACCGCACGCTGGCGGCGACGCTCGACAGCGGCAACCATCTGGTGCTGGCCAATCACGCGCACACGCTCGACTACGTGCGCGCGATCGGCGCCGCCGACGAACTGACGGGCCCGGCCGAACCCGGATTCGCGTTCATGGACCTCGCGGCGCGCTCGCGCTGGAGCGTGCGGTTTTCGCGCTCGCGCGTGCCGTTCTGGATCGGCGACGCCCAGGCGCGCGTGCCGGGCACCCGCGTGTCGGACTATCTCGCGCTGCTGCCGTTGCTGTTCGCCAAGCCGGGCCGCACGCTCGCGCAGACCATGCGCTGCGACGGCGTGCTGTGGGACCGCCTGGTGCGCCCGCTGCTGCTCGCGGGGCTCAACGTCGAGCCGCGCGAAGCGAGCGCCGAACTCGCTTCGGCGATGCTGCGCGAGGCGCTGGCGGCGGCTCGGAAGGTCGTCTGGTAGGGGAGGAGGGTGCGCCTCGTGGTAAGTCTCGTGTGTGGGCGTATCATGAAAAAA
>NZ_JAAGPN010000021.1:0-63177 GCF_017104805.1 Paraburkholderia sp. Ac-20347
CGCACACTCGCGGCGGCGGGCGTGACCGTCGTCTCGGGCCTCGCGCTCGGCGTCGATGGCGCGGCGCATCGCGGCGCGCTCGACGAACGCGGAGGCACCGTCGCCGTGATCGGCACGGGCGCGGACCTCGTCTATCCGTCCGCGCATCACGCGCTCGCCACGCAGATCGCCGCGCGCGGTGCGATCGTCTCCGAATGGCCGCTCGGCACGCCCGCGCGCTCAGCCAACTTCCCGCAGCGCAACGGCGTGATCGCGGCGCTCGTCGAAGGCGTGATCGTGATGGAGGCCGCCATGCGCTCGGGCTCGCTCATTACGGCGCGGCTCGCCAACGAGATGGGCCGCGACGTTTTCGCGCTGCCCGGCTCGATTCACGCGCCGCTGGCGCGCGGGTGTCATCGGCTCATCAAGCAGGGGGCGCAACTGGTTGAAACGCCCGAAGAGGTGCTCGAAGCGCTGGGTTTCGCAGCGCCGGTGGCGGCAAAAGTCGCGAGAGCGCCCGCTCAAAGGCGCGAAGGACGCGAACGACACGAACGGCGCTCGAACGAAACCGCGCATCCGCGAGAGGCAAGCGCGGCCGGCCAGATCGCCTTGCCGCTGGACACCCCGCAAGCACGGCCGCCTGCGCCCGATCGTCTCGATCGTCTCGATCAAGACGCCCAGGCCGTGCTCACCGCAATCGGTCACGCGCCCGCCACGCTTGAAATCCTCGCGCAGCGCACCGACATGGCCGAAGCGGTGCTCCAGGCCACGCTGCTGCGGCTCGAACTGGCCGGCCACGTGAGCGCGCTGCCCGGCGGCTGGTTCGCCAGGGCGTCCCACTTCTAGCGGCGCGCCGTGTTACATTCGCGCCAAATGCAGCGCCCCACGCATTGCCTCTATATAGAAGAGAACGCAAGGAACGACCATGCCCGCGCTTGACCTCGACACCGACGCCGACCAGATCGCCGAGCGCGTCGCCGACCGCGAGACGCTGTTCGTCGCGTGTCTGTGCGCCGAGTGGTGCGGCACCTGTCGCGACTATCGGGCGACCTTTGACCGCATCGCCGACGCACATCCCGACATCTGCTTCGCGTACATCGATATCGAAACCCACGCCGACCGCTTCGACGACCTCGACGTGGAGAATTTCCCGACTATCCTGATCGAAGACGGCAACGCCACGCGCTTCTTCGGCACGGTGCTGCCGCACGGCGCGGTGGTCGAGCGCATGCTCGCCGACCTCACCGCGCTGCCGGGCGTCGCCGACGCGCCGAAGCTGCGCCCCGCGCTGCTCGAAGCGTGACGCGAACACCATCGGCGAGCGGCAGTCAGTGCGCACGCAGGCTCATCGCGCCCCGTTAGTCAGACGCTGCGGCGCCGGGTCTCGCGCTTGAGCGTGAACGTGAGCTTGCGCCCGCGCAGCTTGACCGCATGTGCCACGCTGCCGCCTGCCCACCGGCTTGCTCGCCGCCGCGCCGCGCCCTTATGATTGGCGCCCGAAAAAGCCGCAGCCAGCGGCGCGCGGACGGCACGCACCGATGACACGAAAATCGCCACCGCCGCGCCATGTGCTATAAAGCGGTCGTTAACGAGGCGCCCCAGGGGCGCGACGGCCCCGCCACCGCGAGTCACATGGCATAGACGGGGCGCCCACCGGATACACCCACACACAATCAGTCATGTCCAAAGCTCTGATCATCGCCGAGAAGCCATCCGTCGCGAACGACATCGCGCGCGCTCTGGGCGGATTTACCAAGCATGACGAGTACTACGAGAGCGACGACTACGTGCTCTCGTCGGCGGTCGGCCATCTGCTGGAAATCGCCGCACCCGAGGAGTACGAGGTCAAGCGAGGCAAATGGAGCTTCGCGAACCTGCCCGTCATCCCGCCCCACTTCGACCTGAACCCGATCGCCAAGAGCGAATCGCGGCTCAAGGTGCTCACGAAGCTGCTCAAGCGCAAGGACGTCACGAAGCTGATCAACGCCTGCGACGCGGGGCGCGAGGGCGAACTGATCTTCCGCCTGATCGCGCAACACGCGAAGGCGAAGCAGCCCGTGCAGCGCCTCTGGCTCCAGTCGATGACGCAGCAGGCGATCCGCGACGGTTTCGCGAACCTGCGCAGCGACGACGACATGCTGCCGCTGGCCGACGCCGCGCGCTGCCGCTCGGAAGCCGACTGGCTCGTCGGCATCAACGGCACGCGCGCCATGACGGCCTTCAACAGCAAGGGCGGTGGCTTCTTCCTGACCACGGTCGGTCGCGTTCAGACGCCAACGCTCTCGATCGTCGTCGAACGTGAAGAGAAAATCCGCCGTTTCGTGCCGCGCGATTACTGGGAAGTGCGCGCCGAATTCGTCTGCGCGGGCGGCTTCTACGAAGGTCGCTGGTACGACCCGAAATTCAAGAAGGACGAGCACGATCCGGAAAAGCGCGATTCGCGTCTCTGGAGCGTGCCGGCCGCCGAAACCATCGTCGCCGCCTGCCATGGCCGCGAAGGCACGGTCACGGAAGAATCGAAGCCGTCCACGCAGCTCTCGCCCGCGCTCTTCGACCTGACGAGCCTGCAGCGCGAAGCCAACGGCCGCTTTGGCTTTTCGGCCAAGAACACGCTCGGCCTCGCCCAGGCGCTGTACGAAAAGCACAAAGTGCTCACCTATCCGCGTACCGACTCGCGCGCGCTGCCTGAGGACTACCTCAGCACCGTGAAAGAGACGATGGAGATGCTCAAGGAGAGCAACAACTATCTGCCGTTCGCCAAGCAGGCGCTCGACAAGGGTTGGGTGAAGCCGAACAAGCGCATCTTCGACAACTCGAAGATCAGCGACCACTTTGCAATCATCCCGACGCTGCAGGCGCCGAAGAATCTGTCGGAGCCGGAGCAGAAGCTGTACGACCTCGTCGTCAAGCGCTTCCTCTCCGTGTTCTTCCCGGCGGCCGAATACCGCGTGACCACGCGTATCACCGAAGTCGCCGGTCATCATTTCAAGACCGAAGGCAAGGTGCTGGTCGAGCCGGGCTGGCTGCAGATCTATGGCCGCGACTCGAGCGGTGAAGACGCGAACCTCGTGCCGGTGCAGAAGGACGAGAAGGTCAAGACCGACAAGATCGCCGCGCACCAGCTCGTGACCAAGCCGCCTGCGCGCTACAACGAAGCGACGCTGCTCTCGGCGATGGAAGGCGCGGGCAAGCTCGTCGACGACGAAGAGCTGCGCGAGGCGATGGCCGCCAAGGGGCTCGGCACGCCGGCCACGCGCGCGGCCATCATCGAAGGTCTCCTCGGCGAAAAGTATCTCGTGCGCGAAGGCCGCGAGCTGATTCCCACGGCCAAGGCCTTCCAGTTGATGACGCTACTGCGCGGCCTCGGCGTGGAAGAACTGACCGCGCCGGAACTCACGGGCGAGTGGGAATACAAGCTTTCGCAGATGGAGCGCGGCAAGCTCCCGCGCGACGCGTTCATGCAGGAAATCGCCCGCATGACGCAGACCATCGTCAAGCGCGCGAAGGAATACGACTCGGACACCATTCCGGGCGACTACGCCACGCTGGAAACGCCGTGTCCGAATTGCGGCGGTCAGGTGAAGGAAAACTACCGTCGCTTCGCGTGTACGAAGTGCGAATTCTCGATTTCGAAGATTCCGGGCGGCCGTCAGTTCGAGATTCCCGAAGTCGAGGAACTGCTGCAGAACAAGACGATCGGTCCGCTGTCGGGCTTCCGCAGCAAGATGGGCCGTCCGTTCTCGGCGATCCTCAAGCTGTCGTTCGACGACGAGATCAAGAACTACAAGCTCGAATTCGACTTCGGTCAGGATCAGGGCACGGAAGACGGCGAAGCGCCCGACTTCTCACAGCAGGAGGCCGTTGGCGCGTGTCCGAAGTGCAAGGGCCGCGTGTTCGAGCACGGCATGAGCTATGTCTGCGAAAACTCGGTGGCGAATCCGAAGACCTGCGACTTCCGTTCGGGCAAGGTGATTCTCCAGCAGGAAATCGCGCGCGAGCAGATGGCCAAGCTGTTGTCCGAAGGCCGCACCGACCTGCTGACGAACTTCAAGTCGTCGCGCACGGGGCGTAACTTCAAGGCGTTCCTCGTGAAGCAGCCCGACGGCAAGATCGGCTTCGAGTTCGAGAAGAAGGAACCGAGCGCGAAGACGGCGGCCAAGACCGCGGCGAAGAAGTCCGCCGCGAGCGCCGACGCTGCGAACGACGCAACCGAAGGCGCAGAAGCCACCGCGAAGCCGGCACGCAAGACGGCGGCTGCGAAGACCGCGCCTGCGCGCAAGACCGCGGCGAAGAAAACCGCCGCGCGCAAGACGGGTTCTTAAGTCTCAGGCGCGGTGTGGTTCACCGCGTCGCCCAACAAAAAGGCGCAGCTTCTCACGAAGCTGCGCCTTTTTTATCGCCTGAATCGACCGACGCAATCACGCGACGATCGACCCCAAACGCGGATTAAAGCGGCGAAATCGCCGACGAACGCGTGCGGCCGGCCGATGCGCGGCCAGCCTTCGGTGCGCGCTCTTCCGCGCCGTTGTGCTCGCCTTCCGCGCCGCGCGAACCGTCGAGCAGATCCGAAATCGGCTCCGCGCCGTCGAACGCCTCCGGCGCGCCATTGCGCGCGTTAGCCGGGCGCGCGAGGCCGTCCTTGACCCACTGCTCGCCGAGCTGGCTGTTCGGCGTCTGGCTGAAATGCTCCACCAGATGGTCGATGAACGTGCGCACCTTGGCCGGCAGATGGCGGCGGCTCGGATACGCGACGTTGATCTCGACCTGCGGCAGACGGTAGTCGCCGAGCAGACGCACGAGGCGTCCGCGCGTCATGTCGCGGCCGATCAGGTAGCTCGGCAGAATCGCGATGCCCATGCCGAGCAGCGCGAACTGGCGCAGCATTTCGGTATTGTTCGCGACGATCACGTTGCTCGGGCGCACGCGCACTTCGCCGTCCGGACCGGTGAACACGCGCTCGTCGCCCCAGTATTCCGAGGGCAGCGACAGCGACGGATGCTCCATCAGGTGCTCGGGACGCGTGGGCGTGCCGTGCTTTTCCAGATACGCGGGCGTCGCGCACACGGTCATGCAGCCCGTGGTCAGACGACGCGTCACGATGCTCGCGCTACGCATCTGGCGCGCGGTCACGACGCCGAGATCGAAGCCTTCTTCGACCAGATCGACCTGACGATCGACCAGCGTGACATCGGGAATGACCTGCGGATAGCGCTGCGTGTACGTCTGCAGCACGGGCGCGAGATTGTGCAGCCCGAACACCACCGGCGCGACGATGCGCAGGGTGCCGACGGGCTCGTGGTTGCGCGCCACCACCATCTGCTCCACATCTTCGAGCTCGTCGAGAATCTGGCGGGCGCGTTCGAGATAGACCTGACCGGACTCGGTGAGGGAAAGACTGCGGGTCGTGCGGTTGAGCAAACGCGTGCCAAGACGACCTTCGAGGTCCGCCACGTGACGCGTCGCAACCGCATTCGAGATATCCATCGCGGAAGCGGCCCGGGCAAAACTGCCGAGGTCGGCCACTTTGACGAAAACTCGCATCGACTGCAAATGATCCATGAGACAACTCCTGCCTGTTACTGTCCGTCGGAATCCGACGGAGGAAACCACGAATTCTCCTACGACATGAGAAATCGTGCAGAAGTTGCCTAAGAAGCACTGAATTTCTTCGAAATTTTCGCTACTGTCACTGTTTACGCATTATCACAAGCGTGATTGTTTCCCTCTTCGAAACAATTTTCCGCATCGCAGCGAAAAGATTGGGACATCGCGAACAGAACGCGCGTTTAAGAGCAGTTTTTTGCCCGTCCTTTTTCTCGAAATGATTGCGACCCCAAATAAAAAAGATCGCCCGCAGGCGATCTTTTTGTTCATTTCGAGCGCTCACAACCGTTCACGACGATAGTGAGCGCTCACATTCAGCGAAAAACACCGCTCAAAGGCGAGCTTCCAGCTCCGCGCGCGCGTCGCGCAGCGAAGGCGGCAAGCCTTGCGCGAGCGTGTCGAACAGCTCCGAATGCAGGGCTAGTTCCGCGCGCCAGGCGTCGGCGTCGACGGAAATCACCTGCGCAAACTGCTCGGGCGTGAAGTTCAGCCCGCGCCAGTCGAGATCGCCATAACGCGGCGAGACGCCGAACGCGTGCGCTTCGCCTTCGCCCTGACCTTCGATACGGCGCACCATCCATTCGAGCACGCGCATGTTTTCGCCGAAGCCCGGCCACACGAACTTGCCGTCGTCGCCCTTGCGGAACCAGTTCACGCAGAAGATGCGCGGCAGCGTCGCGCCGAGCTGTTCGAGGCGGCCGCCCACCTTCAGCCAGTGGCCGAAGTAGTCCGCCATGTTGTAGCCGCAGAACGGCAGCATGGCGAACGGATCGCGGCGCACCACGCCCTGCTGCCCCGCCGCCGCCGCCGTGGTCTCCGAGCCCATCGTCGCGGCCATGTAGACGCCTTCGGTCCAGTCGCGCGCCTCGGTCACGAGCGGCACGGTGGTCGAGCGGCGGCCGCCGAACACGAACGCGTCGATGGCGACGCCCTTCGGGTTTTCCCATTCGGCGTCGATCGACGGACATTGCGACGCGGGCGCCGTGAAGCGCGCGTTCGGATGCGCGGCCTTGCGGCCCGTTTCCTTCGCGATCGCCGGCGTCCAGTCCTGGCCCTGCCAGTCGATCAGGTGCGCGGGCGGCGTGTCGGTCATGCCTTCCCACCAGACGTCGCCGTCATCGGTCAGCGCGACGTTCGTGAAGATCACGTTCTCCTTGAGCGTCGCCATGGCGTTGAAGTTGGTCTTTTCGCTCGTGCCCGGCGCCACGCCGAAGTAGCCCGCTTCCGGGTTGATCGCGTAGAGGCGGCCGTCCGCGCCCGGCTTGATCCAGGCGATATCGTCGCCGATCGTGCTGATTTCCCAGCCGTTCATGGCGGCCGGCGGAATCAGCATGGCGAAGTTGGTCTTGCCGCACGCCGACGGGAACGCCGCCGCGACGTGATACTTGCGCCCTTCCGGCGATTTCACGCCGAGAATCAGCATGTGCTCGGCGAGCCAGCCTTCGTCGCGGCCCATCGTCGAGGCGATGCGCAGCGCGAAGCACTTCTTGCCGAGCAGCGCGTTGCCGCCGTAGCCCGAGCCGTAGCTCCAGATCTCGCGCGTTTCCGGAAAGTGGACGATGTACTTGGTCTTGTTGCACGGCCACGGCACGTCCTGCTCGCCCGCCGCCAGCGGCGCGCCCACGGTGTGCACGCAGGGCACGAACGGGCCGTCCTCGCCCAGCACGTCGTACACGGCGCGGCCCATGCGCGTCATGATGCGCATGTTGACGGCCACGTACGGGCTGTCGGAGAGTTCGACGCCGATATGCGCGATCGGCGAGCCGAGCGGGCCCATCGAGAACGGCACGACGTACATCGTGCGGCCGCGCATCGAGCCGGCGAACAGGCCGTCGAGCGTCGAGCGCATTTCGGCGGGCGCGATCCAGTTATTGGTCGGGCCGGCGTCTTCTTTCTTCTGCGAGCAGATGAAAGTGCGATCCTCGACGCGCGCCACGTCCGAGGGATCGGAGCAGGCCAGATACGAGTTGGGACGCTTCTGCGGATTGAGGCGGCGCATCGTGCCCGCGTCGACCATCTGCTGGCACAGGCGGTCGTATTCCTCCTGCGAGCCGTCGCACCAGACTATGCGCTCGGGTTGCGTGTGCGCGGCGATCTGCTTGACCCATTCCACCAGTTTCCGGTGCCGGACCCAGGACGGCGCCTGCATGGCGGCCTGGGCGGGGAAGTCGGGATGATTCATCGAAAAGTCTCCATAGGGGCTGATAAAAAATCGTTTCAGGCCCTTTTCGACGCTGCGTGCGAGAGGCACTTTTTTAGGCGATTCAACGGCGAAACCGGGGCTGCGGTCCGCGCAGTTGTGCAGGTCGTCAAGGCCCAATCAGCAGGGGTTCGCAACCGTCTGTAAAGCGGCTTGCATGGCGACCCGACAAGCTGATAAAAGGGGAAAAATTCTCGTTCAAACCTCGTGCAGCCGCATTGAGCGCCATCGAACGAAACAGCAATTGCGGTACCCGCGAGCGCTATTTCTTCGGTGCGATCGGTGCTACGTGAGGCGACCCCGTATTCATACCAGCCTGTCAAACGCTGCATAGTGGGATAACCACCAGATGAACATCTAGTCGCGCCGCGTACGGTGCGCTGCCTATCACTTTTGCCGCCATGAAAATTGCCATCCTTGACGACTACCAGGACGCCGTCCGCAAGCTCGACTGCTTCGAGCTGCTTGCCAATCACGAGGTCAAGGTCTTCAACAACACCGTGCGCGGGCTCGGTCAGCTTGCGAGCCGCCTCTCGGAAGTCGAAGCACTCGTACTGATCCGCGAACGCACGCGCATCTCCTCGCAACTGCTCGACAAGCTCCCGCATCTGCGCATGATCAGCCAGACGGGCAAGGCCGGTCCGCACATCGATATCGAAGCCTGTACCGAACGCGGCATCGCCGTGCTCGAAGGCACCGGTTCGCCGGTCGCGCCCGCCGAACTCACCTGGGCGCTGATCATGGCGGCGCAGCGGCGCATTCCGCAGTACGTCGCCAACCTCAAGCAGGGCGCGTGGCAGCAGTCGGGCCTGAAGACCTCGGCGATGCCGCCGAACTTCGGTCTCGGCCAGGTGCTGCGCGGCCAGACGCTCGGCATCTGGGGCTACGGCAAGATCGGCCGCCTGGTCGCCGGTTACGGCAAGGCGTTCGGCATGCGCGTGATCATCTGGGGCCGCGAGCATTCGCTCGATGCCGCGCGCGCCGACGGCTACGAAGCCGCCGCCAGCCGCGAAGCGCTGTTCGAGGAAAGCGACATCCTCTCGCTGCATCTGCGTCTGCACGACGACACGCGCGGCATCGTCAAGCAGGAAGACCTGTTGCGCATGAAGCCGACGTCGCTGCTCGTCAACACGAGCCGCGCCGAACTGCTCGAAGAGAACGCGCTGCTCGGCGCGCTCGCGCACAACCGGCCGGGCATGGTCGCAATCGACGTGTTCGAGAGCGAGCCGATCCTGCAGGGCTACAGCCTGCTGCGCATGGAAAACGTGATCTGCACGCCGCACATCGGCTATGTGGAGCGCGAGAGCTACGAGCTGTATTTCGGCGCGGCCTTCCGCAACATCCTGTCGTTCGATGCGGGCGATCTTTCGCACGTCGCGAATCCGGAAGCGCTGCAAGGCGGTCGCCGCAAGTAAGGCGGCAAGCTGCACGCGTAGCCAACAAAAAGGCGGCCATCAGGCCGCCTTTTTTACGTCGATGCCCGCGCCGCGCATCGTGACTCAGACGTGCGTAGCCGCCTCGAACATCTCCGGCAAACGCGCGAGAAAACGCTCGCCGTCTTCGGCGCCGAGGTTCCAGGCGTGCTGCATCTGCTGCGGGCTCGTGTAGTCCCAGCTCGAGATCGGCACCTTGGCGGTCGGCTGCACATAGAGGCGCAGTTGCTCGCCGGGCTCGCCGCCGTCGCCGCCCGTGCGGTGCTTCACCACGAACATCTGCGGACGCGGATACAGCCGCGTGACCATCACCAGCACGCGCCCTGGCGTGTCGTCGAGCGCGCCGACCGGCACGTTGTCGACCATGCCGCCGTCGAGCACGGCGCGACCGTTTCGGCGCAGCACCGGCGTAAAAGGCGGCGTACACGACGATTGCAGCACGAGATCGGCGAGATCGTCGACGTTTGCGCAGGCCTGCGCCGTCACGAATTCCGGATGAAAACCGAGCTTGCGCCCGAGCGTGGGATGCAGCGTCTTGCGGATGTGCTTTTCGATGTTGTACGCGATGAGCCCCGCCGCCACCGCGCTGCGCGCGCCGAGCCAGCGCGGCAGATGCGACACGCCGATGCGGATCTCGGGCGCGTCCTGCAGCTTCTCGAAACGCGGTCCGTAGATGTCGAGCAGCGCCTGACGATAGATGCGGTAGTGCGGAAACACCGACTCGCCGCGCAGCAGGTTGCCCCAGTACGCGTTGCGCTTGTTGTGCTTGAGCGCTTCCTCGTAATAGCGCATGACCCACTGCGAATCGCGCGTGTAGATCATGCACGCGGTGGCCGCGCCCGCCGAAATGCCCGTGATGACACGCGGGCGCAGATCCAGCTTCGGCTGGACGACGTCCCAGAAACCCGCCTGCCACCAGCAGCGGTTGCCGCCGCCGGCAAAGACAACCTGATCGAACATGCGCCCTCTTTCCTTCGATTCGTCCTGAATGCGACAGCTTAGTCGAGTAGCGCGTAAGTCGAAGTCGCGTGAACGGCCATCCGGCCGTCTTCGTCATAGAGTTCTATTTCGCCGAACACCAGATTGCGGCCCATGCGCAGCACGCGCGCCGTGATCTTCACGTCGCCCTTGCGCAGCGCGCGCATGAAGTTGGTATTGAGCGCGACCGTGGTCATCGGCTTGAATTCGCCGAGCGCCGCCGAGATCGCCACGATCATCGCCGTGTCGGCGGCCGCCATGAACACCTGGCCGCAGATCACGCCGCCCGCGTGGCGCAGTTCGCCCGAAAACGGCAGCCGCAGCGTGGCGCTGTCTTCCGTCACATCGAGCGGCTTCAACCCGAGCGCCTTCACCCACGGCGCCAGCACGCGCTCGAGCAGCGCGTCGATTGCCTTGTCGTCCATCGTCTCTCTTGTGCCTTTTATGGAGTGCGCGCCGCGCGGCGGATGTCCTCATGGCGACGGACCCAGCGGGTAGCGTGCGGCACGCCGGCTCGCGGCCCGAAGCGATCGAAAGCGATCCGAAGCGCGGGCCCGCCAGCGTGGCCACATGATACCGGGTGGTACCGCGTCCTGTTGATAATGAAGATAAGGCGACCGTGCTGCAGCGAGGCGCCAGCTTGCCGTTCCAGGCCGCCAGCAACTTTTTTAGGAAATTTGCGAAAAGGACTTGCCAAGACTCAAAAGGCAGGGCATAATCTTTCTTCTGTTGGGGGCGTTAGCTCAGTTGGTAGAGCAGCGGACTCTTAATCCGTAGGTCGAGTGTTCGAGTCACTCACGCCCCACCAGCTAATTCATGTGAAAAGCCCGGTCTGCTGACCGGGCTTTTTGCATTTCTCCCGCTGCTTTGCTGCGCGCGTGCTTGCATGCGCAACCGTCGTGCAGCACCGCTCGCGCGCCTTTCGGCGCTCAAACCAGCACGTCGGCGCTGCGATCTCTCACTCTCATCGAAAAACGCACGGAGCGCGGCGGCTGGGGCAGCCAACGGCCGAGCGACTCGAAACCGTCGAGCTGACGCAGCAGCGTGTCGACCGTGGCGAGCTGAACGTGAGTCAGGTGATTTTGCTTGAGCAAGGCGTGCAGCCGTTTGCGCCAGTAGTCGGCGTCCATGATCGGCTCTTCGAAGTCGCTCGATAGCGACGCCGGCATCACTCGCGCGATATGCGCGATTTCCTGTTCAACGAATGTCATGGCGAGCTCCCCGTTTCCGACAGTGTTTCTTATCGTATGACGTAACTGTAGGACGACCGGGCCGCGACGCCAGCCTACCCGATTGGATAGGGCGAAGATCCAGCCAGAACGCATCGACGGGCACGCCCGATGCTCCGCGCGCCGCAGCGTGCCGCGCGCGTTTTAAGACTGATCCGATAGGGTTTTTCTGACCTGCATCAGATGATGGAGCGATCGAAAAATACTCCAGAGGGCGATTGCCATGCACGGGCATCCTACCGACAAACTCGTCGCCGGCGCGGTCATCGGCGGCATTCTGACCGCGGCGCTCGTCGTGCTGCTGGTCTGGCTCGATTTTCCGTCGGATCGCCGCTATGGCGCGGCCGTGCGGCTTTCCGTCCCGGCCGTCATCTCCGCCCTGCTGCTGTTCCCGCGCCCGATTCTGCATCGCACGCTGCTGCGCGACCGGCGCGATCCGGGCCTGCTCGACGAAGACCTGAACCTGCTGCTCGTGGGCCGCGCGCTGGGTATCGTCGGCGGCATCATTTTCGGCATTTCGCTGGCCTCGGAAATTCTTTGAGGGACTTCTGAGGCGCACGTCCGCTTAAAAGCTCACAGGAACGGCTTGCCGTCGACCTGTTCGTAGACGACGTTGCCTTCGTCGTCCTGGAATTGCTCCAGATAGTTGCGGGCGCCGCACAGCGGGCAACGGAACAACGGACCCTGGCCCTCGTTCTTGATGACCACTTCGCTTTGTTCCCAGGGCGTGCCGCAGGACTGATTGCGGCAGACGAACGATTCAGTTTCAGACATTGCAGATTCTCCTTGCTGTTACGGCTGCAAAGCCTACAGCATGCGGGCCCCGCGCGCCGCAATTCGTCGCGCTTTCCGCCGTCCTTTCTCGCGTTTTCCTCACCTTTGCGCTTTTTCCCGCGCGGTGTTCAGTTTTTGAGCAACGCGTGCGCGTCCTTCTTCGCTTTGCTGTGCCGTAGCGGCGCAACGTGGCCGCGTCAGCGCCCTCGCCGGTCTCGCTATGCCGTTCGCGTTCCGCACCCTGCGCAGAGCCGTGCGCATGCGTCCGCGCGCCACAGCGGCCCTGCACGCATCTCCGCACCGCGCCCGCGCGCCTCTCGATCCGCGATTGGCACGCTTCTGGCATTGACGAGCACCGGTTGCGCGGTCTCGAACCTGACGCGCCCATCCATATCGACACAGACAAAACGAGGAGCACGCAGATGAATCACGCGGACATGCAGTTCCTGACGACCGAGTTTCCGTACAAGAAGCAATACGGCAACTTCATCGGCGGCGAGTGGGTTGCGCCGCTGGGCGGCGAGTATTTCGACAACATCTCGCCGATCACCGGCCATCCGTTCACGTCGATTCCGCGCTCGCGCGAAGCCGATGTCGAGCTTGCGCTCGACGCCGCGCACAAAGCCAAGACCGCCTGGGGCAAGACCTCGCCGACCGAGCGAGCCAACATCCTGAACCGCATCGCCGACCGCATCGAGCAGAACCTGCACAAGCTCGCCGTGGCCGAAACCATCGACAACGGCAAGCCGCTGCGCGAAACGCTGGCCGCCGACATTCCGCTCTCCGCCGATCACTTCCGCTATTTCGCGAGCTGCGTGCGCGCGCAGGAAGGCGGCATCTCCGAAATCGATCACGACACGGTCGCCTATCACTTCCACGAGCCGCTTGGCGTGGTCGGCCAGATCATTCCGTGGAATTTCCCGATCCTGATGGCCGCCTGGAAGCTCGCGCCCGCGCTCGCGGCCGGCAACTGCGTCGTGCTCAAGCCCGCCGAGCAGACGCCCGCCTCGATGCTCGTGTTCGCCGAGATCATTCAGGATCTGCTGCCGCCGGGCGTGCTCAACATCGTGAACGGCTTCGGCCTCGAAGCGGGCAAGCCGCTCGCGTCGAACAAGCGCATCGCCAAGATCGCCTTCACCGGCGAAACGACGACGGGCCGCCTGATCATGCAGTACGCGAGCCAGAACATCATTCCCGTGACGCTGGAACTGGGCGGCAAGAGCCCGAACATCTTCTTCGCCGACGTGCTCGATCACGACGACAGCTTCTTCGATAAAGCGCTCGAAGGCTTCGCCATGTTCGCGCTCAATCAGGGCGAAGTGTGTACCTGCCCGTCGCGCGTGCTGATCGACGAAAAGATCTACGACCGCTTCATGGAGCGCGCGCTCAAGCGCGTGGCGGCGATCCAGCAAGGCCATCCGCTCGACACGAAGACGATGATCGGCGCGCAGGCCTCGCAGGAACAGCTGGAGAAGATCCTCTCGTACATCGACCTCGGCAAGCAGGAAGGCGCGCAATGCCTGATCGGCGGCGAACGCAATGCGCTGGCCGGCGAACTCGGCGCGGGCTATTACGTGAAGCCGACCGTGTTCCGCGGCCACAACAAGATGCGCATCTTTCAGGAAGAGATCTTCGGGCCGGTCGTTTCGGTGACGACGTTCAAGACCGAAGAGGAAGCGCTGGAGATCGCCAACGACACGCTCTACGGCCTCGGCGCGGGCGTGTGGACGCGTGACGGCACGCGCGCGTATCGCTTCGGCCGCGCGATTCAGGCCGGGCGCGTGTGGACGAACTGCTATCACGCGTATCCGGCGCACGCGGCGTTCGGCGGCTACAAGCAGTCGGGCATCGGCCGCGAGAACCACAAGATGATGCTCGATCACTATCAGCAGACGAAGAACCTGCTCGTCAGCTATAGCGATCAGCCGCTGGGTTTCTTCTGATTTGCGTGTGATCTTCTTCTGATCGATTGCGGGTGTTGTACCGGCTCGCCGGGCGCCGTGTGGGGCGTTCCGGCGAGCGTCTTTTTCGAGGAGCGCCGCGACATGGTCGAACGCGTTACCGCCACGCCCGCCGCGCTCGCGCTGATCGAGCAACTCGCGCGCGAGCATGGCTCACTGCTGTTTCATCAATCCGGAGGCTGCTGCGACGGCAGCGCGCCGATGTGTTTTCCTGCTGGGGAATTTCTGGTTGGCAACGCCGATGTGCAGCTCGGCGAAATTGGCGGCGTGCCGTTTTATATGACCGCGTCGCAATTCGAGTATTGGCAGCACACGCAGTTGATCATCGATGCGGTGCCGGGCAATGGCGGCATGTTTTCGCTTGAGCGGCCGACGGGGCTGAGGTTTCTCACGCGCTCGCGGCTTTATGACGATGAGGAGAACGCGTGGCTTGAGGCGCATCCGGTGGCGCGGGTGAGTTTGTGACTTTGCGCTGAGACACGTAGCGGGAGGGATTTCGAGGGCGATGCTATCCTGGCCGGGATCCGCGCATTTGCGCATTCGCACATTCGCGCGCGCCGAACCTGGAGACGACATCATGCAAAACCGCGACGTGAAGCTGCTCAAGCTCGATCCGATGGATCTGCTCGCCGTGAGCCATACCGGCCCGTATATGAAGATCGGCGATGCGTTCTATACGCTCGCGCAGTGGCTCGGCGAGCGGAAGGTGCGGACGTCGGGATCGAGGCTCGTCGGCATTTACTACGACGATCCGAATTCGGTCGATGAATCGAAGCTGCGCTCGAAGGCGGCAGTGCAGCTTGTGCACGATCGCGATGTGCAGGTTGTGGCGCCAGTGGAGAAGTTTCAGTTGCGTGGCGGCGAGCACGCGATGGTGCTGCACAGCGGGCCGTATCAGGGACTGCAGCAGGCGTGGATGTGGCTTTACAACGATGGCTTGAAGCAACTTGGGCGTAGCGCGGACTTTTCGGCGCCTTCGTTCGAGGTGTATCTGAATACACCGGATGAGGTCGCGCCCGAGGATCTGAAAACCGAGCTTTATATTCCGCTGGCTTGAGGGCTTGTTTCGGGGCTTGCCTGGTTTTTTCGAGGCCGCTGGAGAGGTTGTCCAGCGGCTTTTTCGTTTCCGATGCGCGGTCTCTTAGGGTTTTTCAATCTATGTATACGTAAACGTAGTAATAGTTAACAAGTCCCTGGGTTTTCTGTGGATAACCCCGGAAAACTATTGAGTAAACAAGGCTGTGGAAAATTCATAACCCTGCGGGTGTTAACGGGACAATCCCGGGTAGTTGCTGACAACTTTTCCACTGTTTTATCCAGGGGCGGAGTTGTTCAGGTTTCGTGCACCGGATGTTCCGGGGGTTGTAAGGGGGTTATCCAGAGGGGGGTGTGGATAGGTGGGGAGGCTTCGGTTGGGCGAAGAAAGAGCCTTGGGGGGGCGCTTTTTTGTTGAGGGGCTAGGGGAGTGGGGTGGGCGGTGTAGAGGCGTTGTTATTCGCATTGCGCGGAGGAGGATCGAACTCCCGACCTTCGCATTGCGAAAGCGATCGCAATCCGAATCCCACCCATAAATCACAAGCAAAGCAAATCCCAAAACAAAAAGACCCACAAGTCTCTCAACTCGTGGGTCTCCGAATCCCAGCCAGATCGCCAACCGCGACCCGACTAAAACCTGTAGCGATACCCAAAACGTGAGATTTTTGGGCCCGTCAGATAAGGCGCCGCAGATTGTGGGACGCATCGGATGAGACTTGGGGAAGCATCGCGTGAGATTGTTCGCCACGCGCCTGGGTCCGCATGATTAGGAGCTCCCTTCCTGGCGAGGCTCTCCCATCGCCATCACCCATCGGGCGGTCGTTAGCGAACCATTTCGATGCACACCGGCGGTCAGAAAATGTCCAAGTTTCTGAGACTGGCCTACTAACGCGACAGGCTAATGGCGATGGCCGTTTAACGAAGCAATTACCGGGTAGCCCCTCTCTATTCCGTTTCGGGCCAGTGGTTTTACGGCTGGTTGAGGCGTCGGCGTTCGCCAGTCGCAACCCGACATGGAGGGCACGCATGAAATCCCCCCGCTTCTGTCTCGCCTGCGGCAACGCGTTCGTGCCGCTGGTGCATGTTCCCCGTCAGCAATACTGCTCCTCGAAGACGTGCCAGCGCGCCCGTCGTCGCGACTGGCAGAGAAACCGACTCCATAACGACAGCGACTATCGCGACAACCAGGCCCGCGCCCAAGCGAAATGGCGCGCAGGCCACTCGGGCTACTGGCGCGAATATCGAGCTGCCCATCCGGCGTATCGAGAGCGCAACCGTAGCATGCAGCGGTTGCGCAATGCGCGGCGGAGCGTCAGGCCAATTGCAAAGATGGACGTCATCAGCCTCCCCCGGTCGCTCGACTCGGGCTTCTACCTGCTATCCCATGCGGATGATGCGGGCGTTGCCAAAATGAACGCGTGGACGGTCCACATCGCCGTGCTGTCTGCGCCGACGGCCCCGCCGAGGTGATTGCAAAGAGATGACCTGATACGCATGGGTGGCGGGCCTGCTACCTTTGCCTTGTCGCCGTTCGCTTTCGAACGCGACCTCCTGATGTGAAGCCGCGACTCTCGCATCCGACGCCGACTCGCGTCCGGTGCCTGCCGCGTGTCCGTCTCTGAGTTGCGGGGTGGAGCATGTCATTCAATAGCGCGGATGCACCGGTCGTCGCCGGTTCATCTGCCGGGCGCGCAGCGGAGTATGTCCGCATGTCGACCGAACACCAGCAGTATTCGACCGAGAATCAGCGCGACCGGATTCGGGACTACGCTGCCCGTCGTGGATTCGAAATCGTCCGCACATATGCCGATGAGGGTAAAAGCGGTCTTCGAATTGACGGCCGGCAGGCGCTTCAGAATCTCATTGCCGATGTGGTCAATGGCAACGCCGACTTCAGCGTCATTCTTGTCTACGACGTGAGTCGATGGGGGCGATTCCAGGATGCTGACGAAAGTGCATATTACGAGTACATCTGCCGCCGCGCTGGCATCCAGGTGGCGTACTGCGCCGAGCAGTTCGAGAACGACGGCTCGCCTGTCTCGACTATCGTCAAAGGGGTGAAGCGCGCAATGGCTGGCGAATACAGCCGCGAGCTGTCGGCGAAGGTGTTCGCCGGCCAGTGTCGTTTGATTGAGATGGGCTTTCGGCAAGGAGGGCCGGCTGGCTATGGACTGCGCCGCGTGCTGGTCGACGACCACGGTCTCATGAAAACAGAACTGCGCCGCGGCGAACATAAAAGCTTGCAGACGGACCGGGTAATTCTCATGCCAGGGCCGGAAAGCGAGGTGCGAACCGTCAATCTAATCTACGACTGGTTTATCGACGGGTCGCTCGATGAATATGAAATTGCCGCGCGCCTGAATGGCATGCGCGTGCGGACTGACCTTGACCGGGAATGGACTCGAGCCACGGTACGGGAAGTATTGACCAACGAGAAGTACATCGGCAACAACGTGTACAACCGTGTGTCTTTCAAGCTGAAGAAGATGCGCGTGACCAACACGCCTGACATGTGGATTCGAAAGGAAGGCGCGTTCGAGGCCATCGTGCCGAGCGAGACGTTCTACACCGCTCAGGGCATCATGCGAGCACGAGCGCGTCGCTATTCAAACGAGGAGCTAATCGAGCGGCTGCGCAACCTGTACCGAAGTCGCGGGTTTCTGTCGGGTGTTGTGATTGATGAAACCGATGGCATGCCATCTACGTCGGTCTATGTGTACCGCTTCGGAAGCCTGATTCGCGCTTACCAGACTGTCGGCTTTACACCTGGCCGGGACTATCGTTACATCGAAACCAATCGCTTCCTGCGGCACCTGCATCCAGAAATCGTCGCGCAAACGGAGACGAAAATCGCGGATTTGGGTGGCTCGGTGATGCGCGACCCGGCAACCGACCTGCTGACGGTCAATGACGAGTTCACTGCCTGCATCGTGCTCGCGCGCTGTCAGGCGCACGACAATGGCCGCAATCATTGGAAGGTGCGCTTTGATACCAGCCTTCTGCCGGACATCACGGTTGCCGTGAGGCTCGACCAGACTAATGAATCGACCCTCGACTACTACCTGTTGCCACACCTGGATTTTTGCCAACCGCGCATCCATCTGGCAGACCAGAATCCCATCGAGTTTGAGAGCTATCGCTTCGATACGCTGGACTACCTCTATGGCATGGCCGAACGCGCCCGTCTCAGGAGAGTAGCGTGAATATGCGGCAGCAGACCGGAGAAATCCGGATGGTCCCCCTCTCCCAGATTGAAGTTCTCAATCCGCGAGAACGGAATGGTCGCGTTTTCAAGGAAATCGTCGACAACATCAAGGCCATCGGCCTCAAAAAGCCTATAGTCGTCACGCCGCGAGCCACGGCCAGCGGCACAGAAAAATATCTTCTCGTGTGCGGCGAGGGGAGACTGAAGGCGTTCCGCACGCTCGGCGAAGCGACTATTCCCGCACTTGTGGTGAGCGTCAGCGATGAGGACGCGTTCGTCATGAGCCTGACCGAAAACATTGCGCGCAGACAGTGTCGTCCCATCGAACGGCTTGCCGGCATCCGGCTGTTGCAGCAGCAGGGGTATGCGCCGAAGGTCATAGCCGAAAAGACTGGTCTGACGCAGACCTACGTCCACGGCATCCTCACGCTTCTGCATCAGGGAGAAGAGCGACTCGTGGTTGCGGTGGAGAAAGGACTCGTTCCCCTGAACGCCGCTCTCACGATTGTCGGCGCTGGCGACGACGATGCTGAAATACAGGCCGCACTCCAGGAGGCCTACGAGTCAGGCAAATTGCGGGGCAAGCAGTTGATGAACGCTCGCCGTGTTATCGAGCGCCGAAAGACGCTCGGGAGAAGCGCCACGCGCAATATGACCCGCAAATCCGCGGCCGTCACGACATCGAGTCTCGTACGCACATATGAGCGCGAGGTGGAACGTCAGAAATCCATGGTCAGGAAGGCCGAATTTACACAACAGCGGCTGCTGTTTGTCGTCGGTGCACTGAGACAACTGTTTGCCGATGAGAACTTCATCAACCTGCTGCGCGCAGAGGGACTGGCCAGCCTGCCGAAATATCTTGCCGAACGCGTCTGGCCAAACGGGAGTGCTACATGACCGGCGTCACTCTTGGATTCATCCCCGAGCCGTTGTCAGTGCCAGTCTGCAACATCCTGCCTTCTCGCAGGATACCGGCGCCCGTGGTCGAATCGCGAAAATACAAGCAGATAAGAACCTCCATTGAGGAGGTAGGCCTCATCGAACCGCTCTCCGTAACGGCTGCTGACCAGTCTTCCGGGCAGCATGTACTCCTGGACGGGCATCTCCGCTTGCACGCTATCCAGAACCTGGGGCAAGAGCGCGTCGCTTGCCTTGTCGCGACCGATGACGAAAGCTACACCTACAACAATCGTGTCAATCGCCTTTCGACAATCCAGGAGCACTATATGATACGGCGCGTAGTCGACAAAGGCGTATCGCCTGAACGATTGGCGAAGGCTCTTTCCGTGGATATATCGCTGATTATAAAAAAGATGTCGCTCCTCGACGGCGTGTGTCCGGAGGCGGCCGAACTTCTCGGCGACCGGCAGTTCTCGCCGGAGCTGGTTCGCGCAATTCGCAAAATGAAGCCGACGCGGCAGGTGGAATGCGTCGAGCTGATGGTTGCCGCGAACAATGTGACCGTCTCCTACGCCGAGGCATTGTTGGTGGCCACGCCTGCGGCGCTGCTTGTAGAAGGCAAGAAGCCGAACAAACTGACCGGCGTCAGCCCGGAGCAGATGGCGAAAATGGAACGGGAAATGAGCAACCTGCAGGGACAGTACAAGCTCGTGGAACAGACTTACGGGCAGGACGTGCTGAATCTCGTGCTTGCGAAAGGGTATCTTGCCAAGCTTCTCGAAAACGATTCTGCGCGACAATATGTTGCCCAGCGCCATCCAGACTTGATGGTGGAGTTCGAGTCCATCATCGCAACGATTTCTCTCGACCAGCAGCAGTTCAGCGCGGTCGTGTAAGAAACTGGACACAGCAGGCGTGCGGCGCGCCGAATGGCCGCGCGCTCGCTCAGGCGGCAGATGAATGGCTCGGGTGCTCACAGCTTGAACGGCGCGGGGCAGGCCTCGACAGTATGGTCAGGGCCAAACTGTCACCAGGGTTTCTTCATCGAGTCCACTGATATCAAGCCGCGCTTGTCAAGTGGAAGCACCTTGACGACACCCGAATCCCACAAAGCCACGGTGTCTTTCGATTGCTGGATGATAAACCCGGACGCTATCGTCTCGTTTCCCTCTACCAGGTTAAAGCAACGCTTTCCATGTGAGTGAACGGCACATCCCTTCTGGTAGTCTGCCAGGTCGTCTGCAGTAATCGCGACGGCTGCGGCCGCGCCGAGTTCGACTGGAAGAACCATGACGGTAGCGAATGCTGCTGGGACTGCGAACATCAGGTAGACGCCGCCAAAAGGGAGGGCCAGCACGTACATGGCGAGCAGCTTCTTCCGTGCGCTCATCGCCGGTCGTCCCCGAAGACGCTTACCGAGCGCCGTTGCCCCCTCAACCAAGGCAAACGAGACAGCGCCAACAATCGCCAGCGTCCCAGCAGCCGCAAGGAGTGCCCTGGACTTCATCACTGCTCCAAAAACAATGTCCAGGTCTTTCATTGCTGCAAGCACCGCAAATACCAGATAGTCGCTGCGTCCTTGTGGAAACGCACCGGGATTGATTCCGAATCGCTCAAGATAGGTCTGGTGAAACGTTACGCCCACCAGGTAAGAGAAATACAATGTCGCGGCGCCAACCAGCGGCGCCAAGACCTTCCATGATGCAAGGCGGTCCTTTTTCTCTCTATGGCGGCCGTTGCCTTCCTGCGATTTCCCGTCTCTGCGCCTCGCGGTGTCATTGGCTTCTCGAGCATCTGATGGTACAGCAGCCGTTAAAGCCTGGACTTTACGATTGCTAGTGCTGTCGGCGCGATTAGGTTCCATCGGAATTCGGTCCTCTTCGTTGTTGGCGATTTAATAAAGTTCATGCGTGGCTGCTCTACAACGGATAAAAAGCCGCATTAAATACGAACTGTTTTTTTGAAGATATGCCGGCATTTGAAAGATTTATAGAAATCACTGTGCTGCTTTGCTGGTTTTGATGGTAGGTTACTTCGCGGGTTGACGCATTGACGAACGCTCTTTCGAGCTTCGGCACGGCAGTGATTTGCTGAGTCAAACCTAACTTTACCGACTCTGACTATCTTCAAAACATGATTGATTTTAGGGACGACGGGATAGCTGGCAGAGAGCTCCGCTACGCCGCTTACCACGAAGCGGGTCACAAGATACTTTATGAGCGCTTCGGCGGAGCTGGCGACGCAGTCGTGTGGAAGAACGAGAGCGGAGACCCCGGGGAAAGGGCGTGGCTCGGCCAGTTCCGTCCTCGCACCTGCCCCGAAGTGATGCGTCAGGCCGCGCTGAACCACGGGTTTGCTGCTCCCGAGCTTCCCGCCAACTGGAGAATATTGGTCGGCATGGCTGGCCTGTTGGCCGAGGACATATTGAGCGACGAGACCGACGATGCCGGTGCCATGGCTGATATGTTGTGGTCCAGAATTTCCGCCGGAGAAGCGTCCGCCACCGACCTCACGCAAATGGGCATCACGGACATCGATAACTTTGACTTGAGCTATGAGGTAGTTGATAAGGCGGTGCGCTTCCTGCGCGAAGGATGGTCGGACGTGCAACAGGAGGCCGAGCACTTGATTAAGACAGCCGCCAGCTAATTTGTTTTGCACTTTGGTTAGCCACCAGATTAATACGGCTCGCCATATTGGGCAGGAGCATTGTCAACATCGTCCCAGCGACATGTGACGGTGGGGTCCAGCCAATCCGCTGCACGCCTTATCCACGCCGCGTCTACAATGTCGTCGGACGACCTGAGCTGCTTTGCCTCGAACTCGACGGCCAAGGCTCGCAGGCGGTTCGCTCGTTCGAGCTTTGACGCCCAGTCCTCGACGTGCTTCAGGTGGTTGAGGGCGTCTCGGCGAATATTCGCGAGCCTTGCTCGTTCAGCCTCCCTGGCCGCTGCGATGACTCGTTCCTCGGCGACCATCTCTGCCCGAACGGATTCGCGAAGGACCCAGTTCCGGAGCCGGACCACGAACGCCTGGATTTTTGTCTCGACGGGAAGGCTTCGCGTGTCTGCAATGTTCGCGGACGCGTAACTGCTCCCGAGTTCGAACGCCGATATCTCGAATTCGTTCGTCGGATGAGAGATGGAGTTCGGACGATTCACGTTCCATCCGAGACGCTTGTTTTCAGCCAGTTGTTCCCGTGTCAGCGCGATGCTCTCGTGCCGGCCACGTTCCTTCACGCGAAACGTCAACTTGACGTCAAGGATGGTTACATAGGCTGGTGTGCTCTCCTTGTCTCCCGACGACATCGAATATCCCGCTGCTGACAACGTCTCCAGTAGCTGATTCAGCACAAGAAGCGCTCGCAACGAGTTTTGCTGCGACACGGAGATACGCACAAGGCCAGCTCCTTCACAGTAAGGCCAGCTGCGCAAATCCCGCTGCTTGCCATCAAGCTTCTTCGCCATCCGCTTTACAAGTGGGAGGCATTCGTCGATGGTAGTGCGCATGATGATAGCCGGCACCTCTGGCGCGCGAGCGGCGTCCTCATTGATTCTGGCCTGAGAGCGCGTGGAAAGCTCGTCATCTCGCGGGTCTTTGAATACGGAGCGCTCGTAAGTCGTCGGACCTTTAGCCGGTGGCAGCGGCGGCTTCGTGACAGTCTTGCCTGCGGCCACTTTTGCCCAATGACCGGCTACAGGGAGCGGGACGCCGAGACTAATACATATCTTCCGAAGACCAACGTCGGAGATTTGATACCTCGTCGCCACCTTGCTAACCGGCTCCGCCCATACTTCTTCGTAAAGCTTCTCTCGCTCAAAGTTTTGGTTTTCGTATGGCATTTCAATCACTCGATGTTTGCCGGGAAGGCTTCGACGGAAGACACTGGCTTAATGACGCCTTCTGCTATCTCGACCATCAACTGCCCGTAGCTCTTGCTGCTCCGTTCAAAACGGAAATCCGAACGCGCCCGACACTTTCGACCATGCGGACATCGACGACCAGACACGACCACTGAGCGTTCACGAGTTCAGCTGCCCACATTTCAAAGGCCTCCCTGTTGGCGACGGCAGAGGAGGAAACCACGCGCGCGGACCAGACATCGTAAGTCACTAGTTGTGCAATCTGCCCAGCCACTTATGTTGACTGCTACGTCACTGTATTGATGGGCTGTTCGAAATGTGCAGTAACGCGTCAATCGGGCGGCGGTGTAACTCGAGGCTGCCCACACTGACCCTGGTCAGCCAAAAAAAGCTGGCTGCATCGGATTCAATTGCAAAATCGATGCGTGCAGTATCTGCGATGGCAACCGGTTCCCGCCGTTCCGCCCAGCGACAGCGAAATCAGATTTACAGCGTGCGGCGTGTTTTGCTGACCAGGGTCGACGGTCGCCGTCTGCCTCCCATGCCAATTTTCGAGACGTCGCGATTGTTTTCATGGAGATTGGTGCCACAAGAACAATGGTGCGAGCCGGCAATTCGTATCGCGCGCTCACGGGGACCGAAAATCGCGCGCGATATACGTTCGCCTGCCTCGGCCGGCACTCTTTCGGCTATTTCGATTACTGAGTCTATGAATATTAGGCGATGCAGTAACTGGCGATAACGCCGTGAGCCCTCTGGTTATTTTTCACACCAGTTGCCAGCAATGCAATGCGAAGTACAAACCCCGGCGATGCGGAGTACAAGTACCGACGATGTACGGTACAAGCTGCGCCGATGCCGGGTACAAGTCGCGCAATCCTTTCAGGAACGAAGAACTGCCTTGTTTTTTCGGGGAGATTTCGGAAAGTCATGCTGCACGTCCTTTTCTGGCGATTCACACCCGTCCTGCGCGCATATACACAGGTATTACCAACCTGCATGTGCGCTCTATGACCAGACCGGATTCACGCTGCCAGCATCACTCGGCTTGCCTTGCCTGCCGCCTGCACGCTTCGCGAAAGGCGCCTTCCGGCCTCCAGGAACCCGGCATCGCCGAGGCCGGAGTGTCGTTGGCAACAATGAAGGGCATCGCACGCCTCCCGGAGCTGCAAAAATGACTAAGTTGCGCAAGACAAGGCATCCAAAGAGCAGAGATCGCTAATCTGCGCGCTCTCGCATGCCTCACGGCCGACGCCGCGCTGAGCGCCGCTCCCGACAAGCAGATGACGGTACTCGATGCGGCGGAACAACTCCAGCATATCGCTGACGGGATTGAACGCCGGGAAAAGAAGTCGCTTGAGCAACCGGCTGTCGCTGAACTACCTGCGAATGCCACGGCAGACGAGATGTACCATTCGCGCCGGCGACAAGCCACTCGCGTAGGTTCCGAGGTGTATCTGCCAGGCTGGTCTGCAACGGCGCGGGCGCTCCCCAACTCATTTCTCCGTTCAGCCCTGTTTGCGGCCGCCCGAAATGTGCAAACTGACAACGCAAACCTTCTCGCGGGCACCTCGACATGTTTGGTGGCGGAGAAGAAAATTGGCACGTTCAAGAACATGACCTTGATGTTCAGTGGACATAGCCTTTGCCAGTTCGACAGGCTGGTCTACGCGACCTGTCTCGAATACTACCGCGAGATACCTCTTTGTCCTGAAGGGAGCCCGCGATATGAGCGAACCACGTTTTACGAGTTCGCACGTCGCATGGGGAACAAATACAGCGTAAACGCGCACAGGGCCATTCGGGCAAGTCTGCTTCGCCTGAGCGTTGCCCAGGTGCGCGTTCGCCGTGAGCGCGTGAACATCGAGGTGCCGAAGTTGCTGTCAGTGAAGTTCGAAAAAGGCGGGTCTGCCGACGACTGCAAAGGCAGTGACGTGCTGCTGCTTCAGGTCGCCACGTCCGTCGCCGAACTGTTCGGGCCGGGCGAGTGGACAGCCGTCGACAATGAAGCTGCGGGATACGACGGACTGAAAGGCTGGCTCGCCAGCTTCTGTGCTGGGCACGCTCATCCGAAGCCGCTGCCCGTTGACCTGTTGCGCGAGATAACCGGATACGCGTCCAACAAGTGGAATTTCAAGGCCAGCCTCGTTCGTGCACTGGAAAAGCTCAAAACCCCAGATACCCCAGCATGCAGCCGCGTGGCGAGCTATCATTTCTCCGATGACAGTACGCAGATTTATGTCGTCCGTTCCGCATGGGTGGCATGATTCATCGATTGCCAATGCGCGTGAAATTGCTGGACGTTGCGGAAGATTTGGCAGCGTGAATCTCGGGTCTGTAGACGAGGAACGCAGCTTGTCGCGCGACGCTGGAAGCGTCGCTTGCGTACGTTTCTTTGCGTACAGCGCAGCGCTGCCTTGAGCATACGTCCAACTCGCCGCGATGGCAGCTCGAGAATGGTGTCGACCTCTAGCCACCTCTTCCTCCCCTGCCCGCCGCTACCGGCAGAAGTTCGCGTGTGCGCTTCATCACCCACGCTATCTCCGCAGGAGAAAAATCCCACCGGCTGGCACCGACCTTCGCTTTCAGACCCTTCTCCACCCGTCCAAGTGCGTCGTCGGGCGACAGGCCAGACACAGATATCTTTTGCGACACATACTCCGCGAGCTGACTAGCAAGGTCCTCGCACGCGTCATAGCGTGTCCACAGCTCTTCGTCCGTGAGCCCGGTGTAATACCGACCGCCTGTTTCGCGCACAAGAAGCTTTGGTTGCATACCCGGCACCACGCCCGGCGATGGCTCCCTCGGAAAGTCTTCAGGAACCACATGCGGTCTGGTCATCGTCGGCTCCTTTATTACGGGTTTCATCAGCTTCGCTGCTGCCGGGACCACGTGTTGGACGTCCTGGAGCTGCCGTAGAGCCGGGACGTCGGCGCTTCGGCGCGGCCCAGATTCCCGGTAACGCCGAGGCCGACACATCGAGGTCAATGTCGAGCGGGTAGTGTCTGAGCAGGCCGAGCGCGACTGTCTGGACAAGGCCGCTGACGGTTATCTCCTCGGCACGGGCAAGCATTTGCAGTAGCTCCCGGGTGTCAATAACAGCTTTCGTGCGCTCATGTGGGGTCGTCATCTTCAGCTCCATCAAGTAGACGTTCGGTGACGTCGGTGTACGACGTCACCTCGTACAGTTCGCACCACCTCGTCCAGACGTATTCAACGTTCAATGACGAGCCTTTGCGGCCGACCAGCTCATAGATACGTCCCGTCTCCGTGGTCCCCTCCATGGCGACGGGGTCGAACGTCACTATCGGGGAGCTGACGCGCCCCGACCGGTCAAACATATCCACGCCAACAAAATGCTGGCTGCCATCTGCTGTCTCGAATATGCGCCATCGAGACAACGGAATTCTCGGCAATTCGGAAACGGGACGGGGTCTCCAGACAGGCATCGCAATCTCCTGATGGTGGTGGAAAGTCATGTTCTTCGGTTCAGCCGTATGGACCCGGCCGCACTACATATGAGTCCAATCGCTTCCCGTCAGGCAAGGCATCTGCCGGCGGTTGGGGCATACCCGCTCCACAGTGCCCCGTAACACCGCGGTTCGACGGGTCGCGCCGCCCTTTCATGTCGTCAACGATGCGGGCACAAAAAGGTCGTGCCCCGCTCTCGCACCGAGAATTGCCAGGCGACCGAGCTCAGCGACACGAATGAGCCCGCCCCGCATGGCGCCATCTGGAAGCTGCTTCGCGCCGACCAGTTCGACGCCCTGCAGCCGGCGCAACAGCGCCGACGACTTCATGCCCATGACACGGGCCAGGTCTGCGAGCGGAATGTAGGATTGCCGGAACTCCAGCAGATGGTGCGGCAGAACGACCCGACAAGACTGGCCACGTCTTTGAATCGGTTCCGACGCCAGTAGTCCTTCGTCCACCCAGTGCGAGATGGACTCCCATTTCCATCCGGTCGCTTTGGCCAGTTGCTGAATCGACATGCCAGCCTCGAGCAGCGGTGTGCCGAAATACGGCGACACGTCTGCCCGCAGGAATGTCATCTCGCCCAGTGTCCGGCCACGTGCAACGGCCTTCACCTTGGCGCATGCGACGGCCTGCATCAGCGACTCGATAGCCTTTCGGTCGCCCATACGCCGGCTGGTCAACTCCGCCCACGTGAGCGTCGAATCATCGGCCACGACGGTGGTTTGAGCCGACCGCTCCACATGCTCATACAAGTCGAGAATGGACTGACGCTCGACCGAACCGCCCTTCACCAGGTCTTCGCGCCACCGGGCGTCTGACTGGATTACGCCGGCCGCTTTCATGCGTGCGAGCACGATGGGTGACACGTCCGCCAGTTCGCAGGCATCGTTGTCGGAAATCCACCCGGCGCGTTGCCGCCGGATGCGCTCAACCTCAGCGCACGGAATTTCGAACAACTGGCCGCGCGTGCCAGTACGCCGTGCACGGTGTTTGCACTCGCCCGCGTCGATGGAGTCATGCAGACGTGAGACGCTGATGCCGATAGCCTTTGCGGCATCTGGCGCGCGCATGTACATGGTCGCATCCTCGACCATTTCCTTGGTCGAATCCAGACCCAGGACACAATCGGACTTCCGGGCAGCGACGTCGATAATGATTTGGAGCAGAGGCTCGAGCGGCGTGCCCTGGCAGAGCTTGCGCAGACTGACGTACCAGTCGCCGAGCAGCGTGTTCAGCGTACGGGCATCCTTGCGGCCGGCGGCAATGCGCTGCTCGACGTGATTCTGGAAACCCGTTGGCCAGTCGGCGAGCAAGGCTTCGAGCGGCGAGAGAAATTCGACCGCTTCGGCGACGAATTTCGGCGACGCCGCGCCGCGCGGCAATCCGGGGCGCGTCGGGTCCGCATATTGGCAGAGCGTGCGGATGACCTTCACGAGCACGTCGATGTCCACGCCGTGCGCAGACGGCTTCACGCTGCCAGACTGTTGCCCGTTGCTCGCAATCAGCGTCGACAGCCACTGCTGACCGCGGGTTGCCGGAATACGCGGTAGGTTACTCAGGTCATGACCGCACGAGCACAATCCAATGTAGAGCCTCTCCTGCGACAGGTGCTTCCCGCAGGCGTCGCACTGGTCGACGTGCAGGATTCGATGTTGAGGACATGCGGTGACATAGACGTGTTCCCAGTGATGTCGCAGGTGGGGTGACTCAGCGAGGCACGCAGGACACACGGCGTCAGATTGTGCACGGTGCAGGCTCCCCCAACCCCGGCAAAGGTCTTCCTGCTGCCGGCTAAATTCGGTCCACGCTGATTCCAGGCCGAGGTTACGGGCCACGTCGTCCGTGCGCGTTAGCAAGGCGCGGCGATTACGCTCGACACCCGCCGTACTTGCCAGGTCGCGCCAGCTGAAAAGCGCATTGCTCGCGGCGAGGCGACGGTAATAGCCCATCCCGGATTCGTCGTCGGCGGGCGCGTAGGTGAGAATGAGGCTCATCGTTTATCTCCTGACTTCTTCCGAACCGGCACGGACGCTGCATTACTGGTCAGGACATGGACATATGCCTGTTTCAGCGCGGCGGGCTCCACGCCCGCATCGTCGATGCCGGAATCCTCGAACGCCAGTCTGTGCGGCGAACCCGCGTGGCTGACATCTTCGAGGGCCTTCTGGCAGTCTGCGTAGGTAACGGCGCGCGGCGCTTCGTTTCTCAACACACCGGCCAACTCGCGCATGAAGTCAGAGAGCTTCCCAATCAGGCCACCGGTGAGGAGATAGCATTGTTGCGTCAGCACGCGGGCGGGAACATCAATGGGATAGCCAGCCATAGCGAACATTCGCGCATAGTTCGTGACGCACGCGTGGTATGCCGCCATCTGCTCGGCGTTGCTTGCGTCGTACGGCAAGAAGTTGCGCGCAGGACAAGCCCGGTTGCGCAGCTGTTCATTAGCCGCAAAAAGTCGCTCAAGTCGCGGAATGCCGAAGAGAATCAGCGTAATGCCGAGGGTGTCCATCAGCGTCTTGAGCCAGTCGCTGGCTGCGCGCGGAAGCACTCGCGACCCTTCATCAACGAGGTGCGATGTTTCGTCGAAAATCACGACACGCGTCCCGGCCAGCCGAAGCTGTTCCACCATCTGGTCGAACATCGTGCCCGCGGTCATGCTGCCGGAAACCCGGATGCCTAGCGCACGCAGAACACTTTTGGGAAGCAGCTTGGTCGTAGCGGATGGTGGAACCTCGACAACCAATACCCGTACTTGCCGTCGGCCGTCGACGCGGGTTTCAGCGTAGTCACGCGACAGTTTGGCGATGAGCGAAGATTTGCCCACACGGCTCGGACCAGGAACGCGAACAATCTTTGGCGCAAAGCCAGCGAAAGTGTCTTCGATGCGTCGTTTGAGAGCACTGAGGTGTTCCACGAACATAGGGTGGGGAAGTTCGCATGCCTCAATATCTAGGCGCAGTTGTTGAGCTGGCGTCACAGCAGTTTCTCTCCGGTGTTTCTGTTCACGATGTTCATCAGAGGCGCGTCGTCGTATGAGATAGCGGGCTGAAGGTCGTCCGGTGGCAACGAGGGATTGGTCGAGGTCTGAGGCCCAAATGGCGTTGCCGTCGAAAGCGGACGGTCGATGGCGCGCTGAGTTGCCAGGCGGTCTCTGGCGCGACGCACGGTTTCCTTGTTTTCCTCGCGCTTACCGCGGGTCTTGCGCTTGGTGGTCGTTCCGCTTCCGGTGACCGCCTCATCCATGTCGCGCTCGAATTGCTCCTTTTCGGGCGGAACCGCCCAGTCGTCCATGCCCTCATCGAATCGGGCCTTGGCTTCCGCGAAGGTCCAGGCCGGTGTGTCCGGTCGAACGTGTTCGTGCGTTAGCGTGACGAGCGGAAGGTCACTTCCCTCGTACACATACGCCTGACGGAAATCGTCCGGGTTGTAGACCACATGAAGTTCCGTGTGGTCGCCATACTTGGACAGCAGATACGAAATGGCTTCGCCCTTGTACCTGAAGCCGTGCTTGAGCGTGATGCCCGTATGGGCGTTCAACGCGCACAGCTCGTGCTCGAAGAGTGCGGCCATCCATTCATGACGCGGCGGCGGCATGGTGATGGGCTGCCCCATTTCTTCGGTCTGGTGAGTCAGACGTTCAAGCGGCGTCTTGCCCTTGACCGAATCGACCAGTAGTTCGTCCCAACAAAGCCGCTCAAGCGGGCTGTTGACCCAGTCCTCATAGAGCCACCGGACAATCCACTTCTCGAGTGCGTCGACCGTCATCAACTCGTCGCCCAACGCCTCCGGGTCGCGCACGCCATCCTTTCCTTCGAAGCGCGTGCATCCCGGGAGACGCTGAAGTGCCTCCTTGAGCGACCTGTTCAGACGTTCGATGAATGGTTTGCCTTGAGCTTCTTTTGCTTTGCAGTGCTTTACATCCATTCCCAGCCGCTCAAGGCGGAAGATTCGCTCTCCCTTCGTCTCCGGGCCGTTATCAAAAATCACCTGTGCTGGCGTGCCATAAATGTTCAGCGCGTGAGCGATGCCGAGTTCTGCGAAGCGGGCTGCCTTGGCGGGCGTCAGATACATTTCGAGGCACAACAGAGAATCCATCTCCCGTGGCGAACCGATGACGAGATGCCATCCCACGGGATATCCGGTGCACACATCAATCGCCAGTACCAGATAGACGGTCCGGGCGATGCCATGAGGCGTGCGCACGACGAATGGCAGGTGCAGAGCGTCCTGCTCGATTCTGGCGAACGGGAACGCCGCCCGGATACGCTTTTTCGCGAACGATTTTCCAGCGACCCGGTCGAGCGGGTCCATGCGGTCGTATTCGGCATCGACGGTCAGGTCACGAATCCTCGCGCATACGAACTTGCGGCTGATGGTGTGCTTCGCAACATGCAGACCACGACGTCGCGCTTCACGGTCGATGTATTTCGTCGTGTCGAGAACTGTCCACTTCGATTCGGTGACCAGGTATTCGCTCTCGATGACCTCTTCGACGAATTCGACAAGCTCTTTTGAATACCTGGCTGTCGTATTGCCTTTATTCCTGTCACCCTTGAGCACGGGAAGGCCGAGCCGTTGATTCTTGTGAGCCCGGTACAGGGTCGCGCGCGACGGAAAAGGACGGACCAGAAGTTGCCCGATTCGCTCCTTTGCGTATGCTTCGCGGGCCAGTGGAATGGCTGCGTCAAACGAAACGCCGCGTTGCTCACGGATTTCATCGATGCGCCTTAGGGCATAGGTCAGCACACGGACCTGGTCGTGCAGTGTATGGTCGTTGTATTGCGCAGCGATGCTGACGCGCGGCATTCCTTTTCGATGTAGGACCAGGCTACCGTCCGAAATAGCGACTCGCATGCGTGACTCATCGACATACCGGGACTCATGTTTCTCTGCGTCGAAGATTTGGATTGAGCCGGCATGCAAACGACTGTCGAGGACCTCGAAGTAGCTGTCCGGCTTACCCGGGGGCGCCAGCTTGTCTCCGGTGCGCAGGTCGGACATCATGGCCGCAGCTCCTCAATCAGGCAGAGGTGGCTCAGGTCACCATATGCGGCCGACAGTTGCAGAGTCGCGCAGATGTGCTGATGCGCGAGGTCCGCCTGCAGCACGCCAGTCGCCAGCAGTGGAGGAATCAGGCCCGTCGGAATCTGGAGGTCGGCGCACAGCGCGCGTTGCGGTACCGGGCCCGATTCACAATAGCTCTCGACCCGGTCGATGATGTCCGGCGTCAAGTATTCGCGGGCACGCAGTACCGCCGGCTTCAGCAGTTGCGCGTTGACGACGACCGGGTGCCGTTCATCGGCAGGCACGACCACCGTGGATAGCGGATAGCAGTACGCCTCCATGATTTCCCGAGCCCGCTCAACCTTGGCCCAGTACCGACCATCACCCTCGAAGCCCTCGAGCTTGACCTCGTATGCTCGCTGCAGGCCGTCGGCCTGAACGGTGGCGAAGTCGGGTGTGTACTCCGCCTCCCCGGCACGAGCACCACGCGCTTTGCGGGCTTCCGAAAGTTCTTCACGCGTGAACAGCAGCCGCTCCAGGACCAGGTCGACGGTGAACGGTTGCTGCCTGAAAGAGCGCACGCGTGGGTCGATGGACAGCATATGCGCTACGACGCGCTCCGAGTCAGAGTCGACCGTGATGTGGCCGGCGGCTTTTTCGGCATAGGTCCCGATGCGGGCCATGCCATAGGTGGGGGCCGTAAGCCGGACGCCAGCGTTCGCAGCAATCCGGCGACTACGAGCGCCATAGGACGGTGAGCTTCTCATCTCGCGCCACCGTCCAGAGTCAGCAGCCGGCTCCGCGTCTGGCTGGTCGTCCGGCGTGTAGCAGCGGCCCGTATGGTCGGCACATTGGCTTGTAATGTTTGTGTCAGCATTCTGTCCTCGCAAAAAAATAGGTTGCTGAGGACGTGTAGGACCCTCGATTCGGCGTCGGTCGTATACGACCGAAAATCGCTGTGAGAAAATTCCAGCGATGCAAGAATCGGGACGTCAGAGAAGTTGAGGGAAAGTGATGGAAGAACCGCCGAACATGCGCAGTCGGCCGTCGGCTGAGCCCTATGGGTCGTGGGAAGAAGAAGCGAAGGGGTTGATAGAGGAAGAGATGATGCGGCGCGGCATCCGGTACAAACAGCTTTCGCGGATGCTGGAACAGCTGGACATTTATGAGTCGCCCGACCAGCTCAACCGTAAAGTAAACCGGAAGCGGTTCTCGGCAGCCTTCCTGATAGCTTGCCTGCGCGCGATGGGTGTGCAGACCATCACCCTGCATCCGCTCAATCAGGGACAAAACAAGAAGGGGTAGACGACGGACTGCTCTACACTTCGCCCACTTCTCCCGCAGCCAGACCAGTTTCATCGTCTGCTCCCGCGTCATACCCTCTCATAAATAGAGGGCCTGACCGGGCGGGCGGTCAACCAGACGAATGCGGCTCATTCCTGGTACTGCGCGCCGGCGTTGCACCGGCTTGGGTTTACCAACGTAGGCAATGCCGATGGAATTTTCAAGCTGCTCGGACTGTCGGACTATCGCTGAGGTCAGGTTTTCACGGAGGCAGCGATTCGCCTCCGACACATGACGCGGGTGCCAAAACAATCCGTGGAGAGGAGCGCCGCCGTACAATTGTCGATTAGCCAAGCTGGTCGACCAAGGGCGTTGCGGTAAATACGGCATAACCAATTCGCATAAGCCTCCGTACGGCCGCCGCTCACCGGGGGAAATAATGGACGTTTTCAAATTCCGCGAGCACATCGTCGCCGAATACGAACAATTTACGCGCAGCTTCACAAGCATTCGCGCCGATGACATTCGTCACTACGTTGATGAGCAGTACCTCAGCCAACGATATTGGCCAGCGCCGCTCATCCAGATTAATCCGAATTTCAAATCCGGTGGCACAGTCGACGAATTTGTCGCCGCGGGTCAATTGCGACCCGAGTGCGCGGATATTTTTCGTCTTGGGAAGACTGCCTCATCGGCGGGCGTTTCGCTGCCGCTACACAAGCACCAGGCAGAGGCCATCAGCCTCGCTGCGGGCGGCGAAAGCTATGTTCTGACGACAGGAACTGGTTCAGGCAAGTCACTCAGTTATTTCATCCCTATCATCGATGAGTGCCTTAGGGCCAAGTCAGTTGACCAGACAGCACGGACTCGAGCCATTGTCATCTACCCGATGAACGCGCTGGCGAACTCGCAGCTGGAGGAATTGAAAAAATTCCTTGGTTCAAATCCAGCCGAGCGCGCTGTAACTTTTGGGCGCTACACGGGCCAGGAGTCTGATGAAGAACGCCAGGCGATGGCAGCCAACCCGCCTGACATTTTGCTCACCAACTTCATGATGCTCGAGTTGCTGATGACCCGGCAGAACGACATCGACAAGGCCGTGATGCGCAACGCCAAAGGCCTGCGCTTTCTCGTGCTGGACGAACTCCACACCTACCGCGGACGCCAAGGTGCGGATGTCGCGCTACTCGTTCGTCGCGTGCGTGAAGCACTTGCGGAAAACCTTATCTGCATCGGTACTTCGGCCACGATGGCCACCGAAGGCACGCAGATGGAGCGCAATGCTATCGTCGCAGACGTTGCTTCCCGGCTGTTTGGTACCAACATCCCCGACCGGAACATCGTTACCGAGACGCTGCGCCGTGTCACGCCGGAGGAGGAAACCATTGCGACTGTTTCACCCCGTCTAGGTGAGGCTATTCGCGCCGGTGTGCCTGAGACCACCGATTTTGCGTCGCTGGCGTCACATCCCGTGTCCGTCTGGGTCGAGTTGACTCTGGGGTTGGACTACGAGGGTGACAAACCGAGGCGAGCGCGTCCGCAGAAGCTCGCTGACGCTGCGCAGAAGCTGCATGAGGTTTCGGGCCAATCCGTCGATACCTGCCTGAGCTATCTCCAGAAGTTCATGCTGCTAGCCTACGCAGTTCAGGATGAGACAGGCAAATCGCTGTTTGCGTTCAAGCTCCACCAGTTTATCGCCGGCGGTGGAAAGGTCTATGCAACGCTGGAAGTACCCCGACACCGTGCCATCACGCTCGATGGGCAGCAGTTCGTTGCGGGCGATACCGACCGTGTCCGGCGCTATTACCACGTCCATTTCTGTCGGGATTGTGGCCGGGAGTTCATGCCGGTCTGGGACACGAATGGCGCCGAAGGTCGCACCTTCAACGTGCGCAGTATCGACGAGCGACAGCACGACGATGACGAGGTCCGATTCGGCTTCCTGATGCCGGGACTGGATAACTGGGACCCGTCAGACCCTGAGCGGTACCCCGAGGGCTGGATTGAGGAGCGGGGCGATAACAATTGGCGGCGTGACGACGATTGGCGCGTCAAAGCGGACAAGCGCAAGTTTGTTCCTCAAGAGGTCCGTGTTCGGCCAGATGGAGTGGTAACCGACGGCATTGGTTTGAATGCTTGGTTTATCCCCGGGGCTTTTCGTTTCTGTCCGGCTTGCGGGACCACCCATGCCACTGCTGGCAAGGATGCGTTGCGCCTGACGTCGCTATCCGGTGAGGGGCGGAGTTCTGCCACGACAATGCTAACGTTGTCGGCGCTACGATATCTCTACGAGCACGACCAGGAGCTAACACCTGACGCTAGAAAGGTTCTCGGCTTTTCTGACAACCGCCAAGATGCCGCGCTGCAGGCTGGACACTTCAACGACTTCCTGCAGGTTCTCTTGACTCGCGCAGCATTGCTTTCGGCAGTCGACAAATCTCCGTCGAAAGTGCTGGGCGAAAAGGAAATATCCAATGCTGTTTTTGAAGCGTTGGGCTTCCATCGTGACGACCCCAGCGTCCGTGCGGAGTACATGCAGCAACCTGAAGTGAAAGGCAATGCGCGGCGCCAAGTGCAAGAGGCGATGCGCGGTATCCTGGGTTACCGCAGCTACTTCGACTTACGTCGTGGCTGGCGCTTCAACAATCCCAACCTTGAGCAGCTTGGGCTAATTCGCATCGACTATCAGGACATAGATGACCTTGCTGCTGATAGTGACGAGTGGGCCGATGCCCCACGGGTGTTGCAGGCAGCTAAACCCGCCGAGCGGGCCGCGGTATTGCGAGTGCTCTTTAACTTTATGCGGCAAGGGCTCTGTATCGCGACGCGCTATCTTGACCGTAGCGAGCTGGAACAACTGCGTACCCAAAGTTACGCAAATCTTCTTGAGCCATGGGGGTTTACCGAAGACGAGCGTCCGCAGCCGGCAAGATGGTTTGTCACGCGCCGCCCTCGTGAGGAGGTGGACCGCCGGGGCCGACGTCTGAATCTGGACGACTTCCTCGTCATTGGTTCCAGCCGCTCCCGTTTGGGCAGAGAGCTTCGCAGGGCCAGTACCTGGGGAGGTGGCAATCCGTTTTGTACGGACGTCAACGACCTGACCTATCCGGATGTTATCGCCGCATTACTGAAGGCTGCCGAATCTTATGGCCTTGTGCGCAAGGACGAAACCGATGTTGGCCTGGTCGGCTGGCAGTTAAATGGTTCAGCGCTTGTCTGGACATCCGGCAACGGGCAAAGCAGCAGCCCGGCGAACAACAACGCTTTTTTCCAGGGGATATACCAAAACATTGCGGCGTTGCTGGACAGTCCAGTCCATCAGCTTTTCGATTTTGAAGCTCGCGAACATACCGCCCAGGTTGAACAGGAAGACCGGATGGAGCGGGAGGCACGCTTTCGCTTCACGGAAAAGGACAAGGCTGAGTGGAAGGAGAAGACCGGCACGGCGCTTGAGTGGCTGCCGGTGCTGTTCTGCTCGCCGACGATGGAACTCGGCGTCGACATTTCTTCGCTGAATACGGTGTACATGCGCAACGTGCCGCCGACGCCGGCAAACTATGCGCAGCGCAGTGGTCGAGCCGGACGCGCGGGGCAGCCAGCGCTCGTTATTACTTACTGCGCAGCACAGAGTCCGCACGACCAGTATTACTTCCGCGACCCGGTCCGGATGGTGCATGGCCAGGTTAAAGCGCCAACACTCGACCTAGCTAATCTAGAGCTCATCAAGAGCCACATGCATGCCATCTGGCTGGCCGAAACGGGCAGGAAACTCGGCAACAGCGTGCGTGACTTGCTGGACATGAACCAGCCGGACGCGCTACCTGTTGCGGAAGATGTTGCCTCCGACCTTGATAAGCCGGAAGCGAAGCTGCGTGCCCATAAGCGTGGGCTCAAGGTGCTGGGCATGCTGAAAGATGAGTTGACTCCGCAAAGAGCGCCATGGTTCAACGAGCAGTGGGCCGAGACCGTATTCCAACGCGCCTTTATCGAGTTCAACGGGGCACTGCAGCGTTGGCGCGACCTTTATCGAGCCACCGCACAGGCCATTGACCTCAACTTCAAGATTGAGAACAACCCTGCGGCCAATGAACGGGAGCGGCGCGAAGCTCAGCAGCGCCACAATGAAGCACGTAAGCAGCGCGACCTGCTGCTGGCCGGCGACAGCGCGTTCAACAGCGATTTCTACACATATCGCTATATGGCGAGCCAAGGTTTCCTGCCGGGGTATAACTTCCCGCGCTTGCCGTTACTGGCCTACCTGCCTGCCCGTCGCGGCAGCATCGGGCGCGAGAGTTTCCTGTCCCGCCCACGCTTCCTCGCACTTGGAGAGTTTGGTCCGTACAGTCTCATCTATCACGAGGGCAGCCAGTATCGGGTCATCAAGGCATTGCTGACCATCACTGGGAAAGACCAAATCAGCGACGGGGCGCGCTTGCCCACCGAAGTTGCTCGCCTGTGCCCTGCGTGCGGTTACGGCCATTTTCGTTCCCAGCGCGATGCGGACCGCTGCATTTCATGCGGCGCATCGCTGGCCGGCGCCCAGGAAGTGAAGAATCTGTATCGCATCGAAAACGTTTCGACCAAGCGTGCTGAGCGCATTACTGCCAATGAGGAAGAGCGCGTTCGCCAAGGTTACGAGATGCAGACCACACTGCAGTTTGCTGAGGCCGACGGCAAACTTCAGATGGTCACCACCTTGGTCGGGGATGACCAAGGACCGTTGCTGGAGATGCAATATGGTCCGACCGCCACGGTCTGGCGCATGAACTTTGGTTGGCGGCGGCGCAAGGAGAAGGCCATTCAAGGTTTCATGATGAACCCGGTCACGGGTCACTGGGTCGGTGGCGTTGACGATGGCAATGGCGAATCGGAAAACGAGGCCGAAGCACCGCCAGACAAGACGCCGCCGCAGCGTATCGTTCCGTATGTGGAAGACCGGAGAAACATTCTCATTATTCGCCCGCATTTCAGCCTAGGTGAAATATCGTCCACAACTTTGACGACGCTGCAGTACGCACTCAAACGGGGTATTGAAGCGGTCTATCAGCTGGAAGAAAGCGAACTGATGGCAGAACCGTTGCCAACACGCGACCACCGGCAGTCCATCCTGTTCTTCGAGGCGGCGGAAGGAGGTGCCGGCGTGCTGACGCGCATCGCGACTGAGCCAGCAGCGATGTCCGCTGTAGCAGCCAAGGCGCTTGAAGTGATGCATTTCGTGCTCCCGGCATCAGGAACGCCATGGCAGCGTGTGACGCTGACGGAAGAGCTCGAGCACGGCAATCCGATTTGCGAGGCCGGTTGCTACCGATGCCTGCTTTCGTACTACAACCAGCCAGACCATCAACTCATCGACAGGAAAGACGCCGATGCTGGTGGCTTGGTACTGGACATCCTGTGCCGCCTAACGCAAGCCGGCACGAAACAGGGGACTCAGGGGCGAGAACCCGGACAGCATGACGCAGAACTGGCGCGCACGGCCGGAAGCACATTGGAGCAATCCTGGCTGGACCACGTTTCCGAGCATGGCTATCGCAAACCGGACCGCGGGCAGCACACGATTGCCGCCGCTGCCTGTTGCGCTGATTTCTTTTACGATGACCTGCATCTCGCTGTCTTTCTCGATGGACCACACCATGAAACAGAGACGCAGCGTCAGCGGGACGCAAATATCAATCAAGAGCTAGATGCGCTTGGCTATCTGGTCGTCCGTTTCCCCAAGGAACAGACGACCTGGGCTGACATCTTCAAGAAGAACGTAGACCTGTTTGGTCCCGGGAAGGTTTGATTAAACATGAATGCACCGACGCCGGAGTTTCACCCGGGTTCTCTGATTTCGGCACGTGGCCGGGAGTGGGTTGTTTTGCCCGAATCCACCGTAGAGACGCTGCGACTGCGTCCTCTGGGTGGGGGAGAGCACGACGAGACGATTATCTACCTGCCGCTTGAAAAGCCGCAGACTGTGCGGCCTGCGACTTTCCCTTGGCCGACCGTTGCGCAGGCGCGTAATCATACGGCCAGCCAGATGCTGCTCGATGCCCTGCAGTTGAAGCTGCGTAGCGGCGCCGGCCCCTTCCGCAGCTTCGGCAACATTGCTGTCGAGCCGCGTGCTTACCAGCTTGTGCCATTGCTGATGGCACTCAAGCTGCCGACTGTGCGCTTGCTGATTGCCGATGACGTGGGTATCGGAAAGACGATTGAAGGTGCGCTTATCGCCCGCGAACTGCTCGACCGTGGTGAAATCCAGCGCCTTACCGTGCTATGCCCTCCCCATCTATGCGAGCAATGGCAGCGCGAACTCGCCGAGCGCTTTCATATTGATGCGGTCGTCGTACGGTCGAACACAGCAGACCGTCTGGAGCGCGACCTTCCACCTGGCACGTCGCTGTTTCACGCTCACCCGTACACGGTGGTCAGTCTGGATTACATCAAGTCCGAGCGACGCCGGGAAGCATTCCAGCGTCATTGCCCGGAGTTCGTCATCGTCGACGAGGCGCACACGTGCACTCAGGCGGGCCAAGGGCGTCAGCAGCGGTATCAGCTGCTCAAAGGACTCGCCGATGACGCCGAGAGGCATCTGGTGTTGTTGACCGCCACCCCGCACAGCGGCGACGAGGATGCCTTCTTCAACCTGCTCGGCCTGCTGCGTCCAGATTTCACGCAGCTAAAGGATATGCCTGCCGACCAGCGTAGCGACTTGCGTGAGGCCCTGGCGCGTCACTTTGTCCAGCGCCGACGGCCTGACATTGCCGAGTGGCAGGACACATCGATGTTCCCCGAGCGTCTCACTGCCGAGATTACTTATCGACTCACAGGCGCCTGGGGCAAGCTGTTCAATGACGTGCTGACCTACGCGCGCGAACTTGTTGAGCGCTCCGAGAATCAGGAGCTGCGCGAGCAACGCATGAACTGGTGGGCAGCGCTGGCATTGCTTCGCTGCATCTCGTCTTCACCGGCTGCGGCTGTCAACGCCTTGCGTACGCGGTTGGCTGGCGTCGCTGGAGACGCTGGTGCATCTGACGCAATACCTCTCGAAGAACTTGAGGCACAAGCCAGTGACCGGGTACTGGATGGCACGGATGACGCCTTGTCGACTGACGACATTGAACCGGGTGCGCAGACTGAAGACAGTGAGCGTTTGCAGGGACTTATAGCTGGTGCCGAAGCTCTGACCGGTCAGCAAAACGACCCAAAGCTCGCCAAATTGCAGGAGCACCTTGCGCTCTTACTGAAGGACGGTTTTCAGCCCGTTGTTTTCTGCCGTTACATTGCTACAGCACACTACCTCGAGACCGCATTGCAGGAGAAATTCAAGTCCGCAACGGTTAAGGCGGTAACGGGTGAATTGACGCCCGATGAACGTGAAGATGCTGTCGAGCGACTGGGCGAAAGTGACACGCGCATCCTTGTCGCGACCGACTGCCTTTCTGAAGGTATCAACCTGCAGGGTCTCTTTACGGCCGTTGTCCACTACGACCTGAGCTGGAACCCGACTCGACACGAGCAGCGGGAAGGACGCGTGGACCGTTTCGGGCAGAAGGCGCGTGAGGTACGCAGCACCATGCTCTACGGCGAAGACAATCCGGTCGACGGCGCGGTGCTGCAGGTTATCCTGCGCAAGGCGGAAAGCATCCGCAAGGAACTCGGCGTACTTGTCCCAATGCCAGACAATGAAGGCAAGCTCACGCAGGCGCTGATGAATGCCGTGCTGTTACGCAAGGGGGCATCAATCGGCGTGCAGACAGAGCTCGACCTGTTTGGTGAGCCTGCGAAGGAGATTGAATTTGCGTGGGAAAGCGCTCGCGAAAAAGCCAGGCAGAACCGCTCCATTTTCGCCCAACGCAGGCTGAGACCAGAGGATGTACTGCCTGAGTGGCAGAAGACCGCGGCAGTTCTTGGTGGTGAAGCAGACGTCGCGCGCTTCGTTAGCCGCGCTGCTAGCCAGCTCGGCGCGCCCCTGCAGCCAGTTAATGACCACTTCAAGTTGCTGACAGAGCACCTGCCTGCCTCGGTACGTGAACGACTGGCTGTCGAGGGCCTGACCGACACTTTGCGTATCGATTTTCACCAGCCTCCAGCGCAGGGCGCCAGCTTCATTCACCGTACTCATCCGCTGGTAGCAGTACTGGCTGACACGCTGCTCGAACAGGCACTGGATGTTACCGCGTACGTGATTGAAGACACGACCATCGCACGTGCAGGCAGCGCTTTTGTCAATCACGTCTCGCTCAAAACCACGGTCCTGCTGCTGCGCATTCGTCACCAACTCACGGTGACGCACGGCGCTGGTACACGCCTACTGATGTGCGAAGAGGCAGTCGCCGTAGCCGCATCCGGAAATGAACCTTTGACTGAACTTTCTGCTGACCAAGCCCGGGCCCTGCTGGGTGCCGAGGCTACCCGCAACATGCCCGCGCCACTTCGCGACCGCCAGTTGCAATCCGCCCTGGACACCTTGCCGGGCTGGCAACCGCAGCTCGAAGCCATTGCTCAGACGCGTGCCCAAGCATTGTTGCAAGACCACCGCCGCGTGCGCGAAGCTTCGGAAGGTCGAGGGAGCTACCAGGTGACTGCCAGTTTGCCGGTCGACGTGATGGGCGTCTACGTGTTGCTGCCGGATGCAGCAGCGGCTACGACGGGAGCCTGAGGCGATGGCCCGATTGAATTCAACGCGCAAAACTCATCAGCTGAGCTACCGTGCCATTCGTATCGAAGGCGGCCTCATTCCGGCCGACGAACTGACGCGCCTGACTCTGCTTGCAGACCCCAAGGACACTGAGCAGACGGAAAGTCAATACCGCATTGCGAAAGGTCTGAAGCTGCGCGACGAAGTTGCCCGCGACTTCAAAATTGCGCTCAATCTCTGGCAGGATTTTCAGGTACTACGACAGCGCCAGGACGTGTGGCTACATGAGGTCACGGTGCGTGAGTGGCTGATTCCGTTACTGCGGGACGTACTGCACTTCCACGATATTTGCCGGCATTCCCCTATCGAGGTCGCTGGACACCAGTACAATGTTGGCCATGCCGGGAGTCGTGGTCGTGTGCCACTGGTGCTGGCTGGTGTCGACGAACCGCTCGATACCGCTGCCGACAGGTTTGGCGAAACGAACCCTGACACCGGCAAGATTCGTCGCCGCAGCCCCTTCATGCTGACACAGGAAGCGCTCAACGCGAGCGATGAGTCGCTTTGGGGCGTGGTCAGCAACGGGCTGACACTACGCATCCTGCGTGACAACCCCAGCCTCACGCGTCCAGCCTATATCGAGGTTGACCTCGAAGCCATCTTCGCCGAAGAGCTGCTGGCCGACTTCAGTGCATTCTGGCTGCTGGCTCACGCAAGCCGCTTCGGCAACGCCGAAGCCTTGCCGACCGATTGCCCATGGGAGCGTTGGCGCGATGCGGGCCAGCAGGTCGGCGTTACTGTGCGGGGCAAATTGCGCAACCAGGTGGCCAACGCGTTGCGAGCGCTTGGTACAGGCTTCCTGTCCCACCCTGTCAATCATTCGTTGCGCGCAGGGTTGCAAGATGCCGAAAGCGGCTACGACCGCCAGGCATTCTTTGAAGAACTGCTTCGTCTTGTTTACCGGCTCATTTTTCTTTCCACCGTGGAAGACCGGCGCGACCGTGGCAGTGGCCAACGCCTAGTCTTTGCACCTGACGCCAGTGACGACGCCAAGGCACGGTATCTTGACGGCTACTCGCTCACCTGGCTGCGCGAGCGCGCGGTTCGTCGCAGCCAGCATGACCGCCATGCAGACCTCTGGCAGGCATTGAGCATCACGTTCCGTGCCCTGGCGCACGGCGAGGCGGCACTCGGTCTGCCTGCCATCGGCGGGCTGTTCGATACCGACCAGTGCTCGCACTTGGATGCTGCGGAGCTCGAAAATCGCTACTTGTTGACTGCGGTGTTCGAGCTGGGCTGGTTCCGGGCTGACGGCAGCCTGTCCCGTGTCAATTATCGTGACATGGGGCCGGAGGAGCTTGGAAGCGTATATGAGAGCCTTCTGGAACTTGTACCGGACCTTCAAGGTCTTGCACACGCTGGCACCGCTCGCCTCGGGTTCGTAGGCGATGAGATAACGGATGCGTCCACCAAAGGAAATACCCGCAAGCTCACGGGCAGCTACTACACCCCTGACAGCCTGGTGCAGGAGCTCATCAAGAGCGCGCTGGAGCCGGTCATTGAGCAAACCGTCAAGACCAACCCGCAGCGCCCGGTGGAGGCACTGCTCGAGCTGACCATCTGCGACCCCGCCTGCGGTAGCGGCCACTTCCTGCTCGCCGCTGCCCGGCGTTTGGCCGACGAGGTCGCACTGCATCGTGCTGCGGCTGAGAGGGAAGGCGGAGCCCCGACGCCTATGGACTATCGCCACGCGCTACGCGATGTGGTTAGCCGTTGCATCTATGGCGTTGACAAGAATCCCATGGCCATCCAGCTCGCTAAGACCGCACTGTGGCTGGAGGCGTATTCACCAGACCGGCCCTTGAGCTTCGTTGACCACCACCTGCGTGTAGGCGACGCGTTGCTGGGTGTGCTTGACCCAAAGGCGCTGGAGCATGGCATCCCCGACGAGGCATACACCGCCCTCGCGAGCGACGACAAAGCCGTCGCCAGCGCTCTGAAGAAACAGAACAAAGTTGACCTGAAGAGCTGGCGCGCCGTTGCCAGCGGTGACCTACTGACACAAGCCGACTTGGCCGCGCAAGTCGTATCGATAGAGACGCTGGACGACGATACCCTCGAGCACTTGGCCACCAAACGTCAAGCCTGGCGCGTAGCCGATGCGGCTGTGCACCACAGTACCTTTGCCCGTCTGGCCGACACCTACGTGGCGGCGTTCCTAGCGCCCAAACTGACCAATGCGAGCGATACTGTGCCTCTATCGGGCTATCTGTGGGGCGTGCTAAGCGGTCAGCCTGCCGAGGCTGAGATAGAAGACGCAGCCCAAGCCCTATGTCACCAACACGGAGTGTTTCACTGGTGGCTCGCGTTCCCTCAAGTGGCAGCACGTGGCGGCTTCGATGTGATGCTGGGCAACCCGCCGTGGGAACAGTTGCAGTTCAGCGAGGAAGAGTTTTTCACACCTCGCTCTCCATCTGTCGCCGCGCTTGCTGGCGACAAGCGCAAGAAGGCCATTGCGGAACTTGAGCAATCGACTCCGTGGCTCTGGAGTCAGTTCCAAACGGCAAAACGGCAAAACGAAGCTGTTAATTTGTACTTTCGGGCCAGCCGGAGATTTCCGCTTACTGCCTACGGGAAACTCAACACCTATGCCTTGTTCTCTGAAACGTTTCTGCAGGCTACGGCATCGAGCGGACGGGCGGGCTTTATCGTACCCACCGGCATTGCGACGGACGACTCAACTAAGGCCTATTTCGAGCACCTTGCAATCGGTGGCTATCTGCGCAGCTTGTTGTGCCTTGAAAACGAGGAGTTTGTCTTTCCCTCTGTGCACCACGCATTTCGGTTTGCGTTGCTCACGCTTGGTGGCGAGCCCACGGATGAAGCCGCTTCCCTAGTGTTTTTTGCTCGCAAACCGGAGCAGATTTACGACCCGCGTCGTCAGTTTCAGTTGACGCCAGAAGAGTTCTCGCTCATCAATCCCAATACTCGCACCTGCCCGGTTTTTCGCAGCGAGCGCGACGCTGAACTGACCAAGAAAATTTACCGTGCTGCACCTGTGCTCATTCAAGAGGAGCAGCGCGACGCTAATGACGCTCTCATCCGGCCTGAACAGAATCCATGGGGCCTCTCGTTCTCGCAGGGGCTGTTCAATATGACCAGTGATAGCGCTTTGTTCTTTGACGAGCTTGGTACGTCCGGAAACCCGTCACGGCTTCCGCTGTACGAGGCGAAAATGATTCACCAGTTCGACGACCGCTGGGCAACTTACCTCGCTGTCGAAAACGGTGCGTTGGGCGAGGTTGAAACCGCTGACGTTACGGATACGCAGAAGTCCGACGCGAGCTTTAGGGTACACCCGCGCTACTGGGTGGAGGCACGCGAGGTACTGGCACGAATCGCGCGCGTGCCGACTCGGTTGGCCCGCGCGTGGCTTGAGCTACACAAGGTGCGGGAGACGTCGCAACGCGAGGCAGAGGAATCGATACTGGCGGACCTGCTACATACGCTGGCCCAGTGGGTGGCCGCCGAGTTGTTTCTTCGCGCCGCCGGCGCGCCACCTTCTAGCGTAGGTTGGACTCCCGCTCTGGCTCTCACGTATATCGCGCAGGCAGAGGAACAGCTTAAGGTCCGCTTTGAACGCCTCAGCGTTGTGCTGCGCGCTGAAGGCCTGACGACGAAGAAAGCTCTCGCCGATTTTCCCAAGTGGGCTGCGCAACACGTGAACGTGCGCCTCGCGGATGACGAGTTGACAATGCTGGCCGAAGCCCTGCGGGCAAGCGCTATGGAAAGTGCACTATGCGAGCTACTCGACAGCTGGATGGAGCACCGCAGCCCACGGTGGCTGATGGGATGGCGGGACATCACCGGCGTCGAGAAGGTCCGTACGGTCATTGGCACGGTTGTGCCCCGGGTGGCGGTTGGGCACACAATGCCTTTGTACTTCAGCGACACGTCCGCTCCTCTGCAAGCGGCCATGCTTGCGAACTGGCAATCAATCATCTTCGACTACGTCGCAAGGCAAAAGGTGGGCGGCACTCACCTGACCTACGGCTACTTGAAACAGCTTCCCGTTCTTACACCCGACCGGTACAACCAGGCAGCCTTGGACTTCATCGTCCCGCGCGTTCTCGAACTGACTTACACTGCGAATGACCTGAAAGCTTGGTCCGACGACCTCGCTGCCTATGACCCGCGTCCTGAGATTGAGCGGGCAAAGCCCTTTCCGTGGGACCCCGAGCGCCGGGCTCAGCTTCGAGCCGAACTCGACGCTTATTGCGCCCGCCTTTACGGGCTGACGCGGGATGAATTGCGCTACATCCTCGACCCAGCCGATGTGATGGGTGCCGACTACCCCAGCGAGACTTTCCGTGTCCTGAAGGAGGGTGAGCTACGCAGTCTCGGCGAGTACCGCACGCAGCGACTGGTGCTGGATGCTTGGGACCGGCAGAGTGCAATGTTCTCGCTAGATTCAGGAGCAATTCCCACCGTGAGTGGTCGATATTCTGAGCAGGGCGTGATTCGAAACGAAGATGAAGCCAAACTTGCGGGGCTCATCGTTGCGCTCGTGGAGAATATGCCCGACAGCTGCTCCGTGACAGAACTCCAATCCCTCATTGCACGCTCGGCGGCCGCACCGCAGTACCTGGAACCGGTAGATGGGCAGCTCCTTGTGTCGCTGATGGGTACGCACGGGGCTTCGAATGCAGCGCGGCTGCTGGACCGCGTCCTTCCTATCGTTCAGCGCCTCGAAGCCATTTCAGTCCTTATGCGCCAGACACGTGGGTCGAAGTCCGCGTTTAACCGAGGAGGTGGAACGCTTCCTGGCGATGTAATCCAACTTGAGGAGCACACCAACATTGCTCGATTGCTGTTGACCGCCGAGTCGCGACGCCCCATGGCGGATGGTGCCGCAACCGATGACGGCACGGCAACACATACGTCGACAGGCACGAGATAGGAGGAACAATGACACGCTGGCTCGAAGGATATAAAGCCGCTCGCAGGCATCCTCGACTATGGGTCGAGACTATCTGGCTGGTCGAATCCCGCGAGCCATTAATCCAGACGCGAGTCATCAGTCTTCATCAAGGCCTGAACATCGTATGGGCCAAGGAGTCCGCATCCAACGAGACACCGGGTCTGTCCAGCGCGGGCCATGGGGTTGGAAAGACATCGCTGTGTCTCCTCATGCGATATGTACTGGGTGACGATGCCCCCGCCATCTCCACGTTGCGTGAAAAAGCGTCGAGCGGCTTTCCGAAAGGAGGCGTTGCGGCGAAGGTTCACATCGTTGGTGTGACGTGGTTGGTCTTTCGTCCCTATGGAGCCTACAGCCATTCCTTCGCCGCACAGTGCGAAACGCTAGAGCAGCTTCTTCAGGGAGATGTCTCCAACGATTTCCAGGCATATCTCAATGCATTAGAGCGGTTCTCAGTTGGCCACCTCGCCGCACAATCGTTGCCGGGTACGAATCAGCAACTTAAATGGCGGCATCTACTGGCCTGGTGCATCAGAGACCAGCGAACGCGCTTTGACGGGTTCTACCACTGGCGCGACGGTGAGGGTTTGGGCTTCACGAGACCGCGGCGGGACCCCCCACTGTTCGTCGGGTCTGTTCTCGGCCTCGTGGATGCCGAACTGGACCAACTACTTCGCGAGATTGAGTCAAAGCAAATCCAGTTCGACCAAGGCAAGGAAAGAATTCCAGAGTTGGAACGTGCGCCGGCGTTTGCTCTCGCCCATGCAGACCGTCAACTACGTATCCGGCTTGGTGCCGGAGAGGACGAGCCGCTTTATGCTGCGACCGTCGGCCAGTCCATTGAGTCCCGCGTTCTAGCCGCTTTCGAGACCGCTCAGCAAGAGGATGAACGCTGGGAACGTGAGGTCCAGCAAGCCGAGGAGAAATTGGCACAGGAGCAAGTTCGCCTCACAAAACTCAATCACGCGATGCGGCTGGCTGACGCTGAGGTGGGCATTGCGAAGGCGCTCGTTGAAACCAACCGTGAAGACTTCGAGCGATTGACTAAAGTTCGTGACCGGTTGGAGGGACTCGATGGCGGTCGATGCGACCACGGCAACATCGAGTTTTCCGCATGTCAACACATCCAAGACCGGAAAAGCGCTGTCAGCATGACGTGGCATCGAGACGGAAAAGAAGCGAAGGCGAATGCTCAGGAGCTCGAACGACAACTTGTCCGCCGTGAAGCCGAACTTCGAGGCGCGTCAGCTGCGGTCTCCCAGCAATCCCGACAAATTTCAGAGGAAAAGGCCGAGTTGCGAAGGCTTCGCGTGCGGATTGCGACGAACGAAAGTACCAACATCCTTCTGAAAAAGTCTTGGGACGAGCTACAAGCGTTGCATTCACAACGAGCTCAACGGATTGACACGTTTGATTTGATGCAAGCACGGCAACGGCAGAAGGAGCTTGAGTCGGGGCTAAATCGTCTTCGGATTTTGGCTGCGGACCGACGGTCACAGCGGTCGGCACGAGTTGATGCAATTAAATTCCTAACAGCGTGCGTATCGTCTCGGTTGCTGGGGGCAGAAGGGCACGCCCGCTTTGTTCCAGACGATGAGGTTCGCCCGTTTGAGGTCTTGCGCGGTGGCGAGGCTTATCAGGTCTTGGAGGTTCTTCTCGGCGACATCGTCTGCTTGCTGGACTCGGCCACGTCCGAGGTCAGTAGCCATCCCGGGTTCCTGGTTCACGACTGTCCGCGAGAAGCCGACATGAGCGAGCGTCTCTATAGAGAATTCTTTCTTGTAGCGTCCGAAGCTGCGGCGCAACTTGGTGAGGATGGCGTTGTCCCGTTTCAGTTCATCGTGACGACTACTTCGCCTCCGCCAGAAGAGGTAAACGGGGACCGATATGTTGTGCTGGAGCTTGAGCCGGGCGCTCAAGAAAAGCTTCTGTTTAAACGGGAACTATTGCCTGAATTGCCCGGTTTTGAGCAGCCGAGGGAATGATGACGCCGCTTGAGCGCCTTCGCGTCGAGAAAGCTGCTTCAGATTGTGGTTTTGAGCGCACGCCTATTCTGCTGAGCGACGGCGGGCTGGAGTTACGCTCGGTGCAGTTTCCAGAAGCGATATTCGTAAAAATTCACGAGGGTGCACTTCGCGTTTCGGCCTCGAACGGTGTCTTATTGGATGGCGCAGCCACCAGTGAAATCTCTGTGGGTGATTTGGACCAGCTTTACGTTGTCCTACAACGTGCCTCGGCCATCGCTAGAACCATACCAAACCGTGTGGCCGACCAGTTCCGGCGCGCAAAGAAGCACCTACCTCAAACTACTGAGGCAGAGCGCCTGGTGGTAGAACGTGTCGGGCAAGACTTGTATCGAAGCGCACTGATGGATTACTGGCAGGGATGTTGCTGCGTAACGGGCCTCGCCGTCCCGGGCTTGCTACGGGCCTCGCACATTAAGCCTTGGGCTAAGTGCCAAAGTGACGACGAGAGGCTGGATGTGTTCAACGGGTTTCTGCTCGCTCCACACGTTGACGCGCTGTTCGACGGTGGTTGGATTTCATTCTCGGACCAAGGCAGCTTACTTGTGTCGGATGCCTTGCCGTCCGCTGCCAGGACTCAATTGGGGGTATCCCCTGAATGGACGATTCGGAATCTGAAGCCAGCTCATGTGCCATACCTGATGTTCCACAGAGCCAACGAGTTTCGTAAGGACTCTATGTTCGCTCGCCGCGAAGGTTCGAAAGGGGAAACGGCTTGACCTTGAGCACAGTCATCGAAATCGTACGCACCCTGGGACAGGACTCATGCATGCGGACGACCAGAGGCGGGTGTCTCAAAGGACGTTACCGCGCCCCGAGCGGGTGAATTCAGCGCTGGACGAGTTCCATCTGCATCGACCACAGATACTCAGCCGCTCCGGTACCTGACAGCTTTCGGATACCCCAGGATGGCATCCGAGTTTCATTCGACGTCTCACAACTCGTCGACCGTATATTCGTTGGCCCGTCTCTCGGCGCGGACGATGTAAAGCTCGTACGCGAAGCAGCAGAAAGCTCTGGGTTGGGTGACCGAGTGCGCGTATCCAGTATGCTCGGCAGCTCACGCGACGTGTAGCAAACAGAGCGGGCTCGTGCACGCCATTCAAAACGGCTTTGGCCGCTCTTTTCCCTGCGCGAGGGTACTTCGCGAGAGATGCGACGGATACGGAGAGGACACGAACGGCCGCCTTGATGCATATCAATGACGACCCGACGGCAGCGGCGGAAGGCGTACTTCAACAGGATGAGTCCTTGTCGAAGTTAGTCGAAACCGCACTGCAGGAGAGCATCGCGCGCCGTTGCATGCAGGCTCAGTTCTCCGCGCAAGGTCGAGCTGCAAGACAGCAAGGTCGTTGCAGCGATGACCTCTTTGACGCCAATGACGTCGTGACTGACCGGGCGCGCGCCCATGCTTCTGAACGCGGTTCGCCCGGTTAATTTAAGGATAGTCGGCAACAAGCGGCACGACCAAGTTCCTGTCACCGGTGCTCGATAGTTCGCCAGAAACGGCGACTTGATTCGCATGCGCGTATTCGCTGTCGCAGAACACACGAAATTGGAGGCAACGTCGCTGCGAATATCCGAGCTCCTAATAGACTCCAAGTCTTCGCGCTTCGCTAATTAATGCAGCACTCGGTTTATATTCCACATCATCGGCTATCGCAATTACGAGAGGCAAAAGCTTTGCTCGAAGCTCGGCAAGCTCAACGCAAAACCTCCGAAATTCCGGGTCGTTGCCGTCACACTTCAACTCATCCAATCGCGGATTTGCGGTGAGAAACTCATGGACCAAGGTTAGCATCTCCTCGATATTTCTCATTGCAACCGTGTCATCCAGCATCGCGGCGCGGGCCTCTTCGATTCTGTATCGAACGTCCGACAGCGATTTAAAGACTTGCCACGGGAACTCCGCGTCCAGTGCGTTGAAAAAAACTCGTCGATTCTCGAGAAACGTAAGAAAACTGATGCAATGCGCCGTGTTTTTGCTGCGTGCGTATAGTTTGAAATGAACTATATCGAATTCTTTTCCGACGAGTCCTCTTATAAATTCGGCATGATTTGACTTCCACTCCCTGAGGCGGCTTTCGGGAAATCGAGATGGGTCGTCATCAATGAGCCTATGACAGGTATCGCATAACCAGATGCCGTTGGTTGCAGACTTCAGCTCCTCCTCCGTTCGGACGTCTCCGGGACGGGGGCCGTCCTCACTGGCGGCGTTGATGTGAGCAGCTTCGGCAATTGCACGGGCCTTGGCTTCAGTCGTCGAATAAGACGTAAATCTGCAGCACTCGGGATTCGAACAGAACAAATGAGCTTCGAACGCAATCTGCCTCACTGTCTCCTTCGGGAAGTTGATGCGCTTTTCAGTTGTCGACGCCTTTTGGGGCTTCCCGGATGCTTTGGGCTTTGCTTTATCGCTGGAGGCGGGCTTTGTTGTCATTTTTCGACTCGCAAACGTCTAATGGCCTTGATATGTGTAAGCGCATTCTACAATTACTCGTCACATCACCCCGGGCTGCGACCTTTTTTGGGGATGCTGTGAGGCGCGATGCATCAGGGCTTGACACTACCATGTGGTCGTGCTGTCAGGGTCAAGGAATTGCTGGAGCGTTGTCGCGTAGGCACGTGGAGTGGGTCCGAAATGAATCTGAACCGGAAATCTTATGCGTAACAACGCACTGTACTTCCCATACATCTCCATTCCGGATACGGCATGGACAATGCGTACCCTTCTCTACTGGGACAAGCTTTCCGCCATCGTTCCACTTGAGTTGGCGTATCGCACCGAGGAGCTCGATGTTTTCATGCGTGAGCTCCTTGACGCAGGATTGGTCAACACCGTTATTCCGGCGCAGTATCTATGGCGACTTGAGCAGTTCGATACTGCATTCGTGCAACTTGTCGAAGCAAGGTTGAGAACGCTTTACTACTCACCGGAGAGAATTAAGGCGCGCCCTCGCGTCCGCATCCACATCGAAAAACTTCGCGGAATACCGGAGTTCTTGGTTGGCTGCGGCGCGGCCGAACGACTGGACGACTCGTGGTATATGGTCGAGGCATCCATCGCAAAACTGTTCATGGCATATCTCGCTGTATGCCTAGGGGCACAGGAAGGGGTCGATGCTGCACCTGTGACGAACAGGTGGGAGTACGCATCCCTGTTTGGATTGGGTCGAACTCTCCGTCGCTCGCAGAAGCCCGAGCATCAAGATGCCCGGCATGAGATTCTCGACTGTCTCCTACCAGTTCCTGACGGTAAAGTAAGTCTGACTGCCGTGGTGAAGTTCAAAGAACAATATGGCGACCTACTCCCTGCTCTACGGGAGATGATTGAAGTCCGCTCAGCCGCTATCGCCCTGCTACAGGACGCCGAAGACCGTGCAGATGCCATTAGCGATTTCGTCAAACAGTCAAAGTCGCAGATTGATGAGCTCAGTGATGCAATGCGCTTCAACTGGAAACAGATAACGTTCGGCGCATTGTTCCCTCTCGCGGGCAACGGCATTCAATGGGCCACAACGTCACCTGACAGCCCTGCGTTGTGGGCAGGTACAGCTCTGAGTTTTGCCAGTGCGGCGTACGTTGCGCTAACTTCATCGGGCCTAGGCCGTGCCGACCTGCGCGACAAGCCACTTGCGTACATCGCGCACGCGCGTCGCCAATTCGCGACTAAGCGCGGTTAATTGCTGGAACCGACGCAACCGCGCGAAAATGAGCCTTCGCGCTAGGTCGTGGCGTCGAATGGCCCAGCTGGAGGCCATTCGACAACGGACAAGTGAATCGCCATACTCTTTCTGCTCTGCCAATGTCGACAGACCGAAAAGCCGGACACCTTCACCGGCCTAGCAGGGACTTCCAAATGAAGGCCCGCAGGTGAGGATGTGCGAATGGCGTTTGTTTTCCCGCGTGCCCTCCGCAATGCGCAGATGGACATGGGAGGATGCACCCAAGAAGCGAAACGCCGACGAAGAGATTGACCGCGATTGGGGCAGGAAGCAGGCAGAAGCGTGGGGCCTTACGAGCGGGCCTATCATCGTTCCCGCGCCCGTCGCTCCGCCGGAGAAGTCGGAACCGGAGGTGCTCAGTGCTAACGCGCGCTTAGTGGAGCGGATGCGTGCGAGGCGCAACGCTAGCGGCGGGAACAACCTCGGCAATCATTGACGGTGGCGAGCGCGGCCATGCAGGCGAGCAGATGAAACACCTCTGTTCGCCTGCGGCGCCGGCCGCGCCGAGCGACTTCGGTCCACGCCACCTGACCAAACCTGAACCCTCACTTATAAATATTGGATGCTCGAAGAACTCTACAGTCGAATCTCGCCAGCCTGCTGCTGTATCACGGTCTTCCTTGACGACGAGAAAATCAGCGAGGGCTCAGGATTCGCGTTTCTTCCGAACGGTCAGGTGATTACGGCCGCGCACGTTGTCACCGGGCGGTTCCCGATTCGACACAGCGACTACACCGACCCGGCGCTGAAGATATTCTGCAAGTTCCAGGGTCTGCCGGTCGCTGAGTATGCGGTCCAGCTTTGCTCCATGAACATACAGGTCCCGGGAATCTCGCAGCCGGTCCAGCTGGACATCGCGATGCTGAATCCCAAGGAGCCGTTTTCAACCGAGGTCCCTCGGATACCGGTCGTGCTCGGGGATACGCCCCGACTTGGCCAGCGCGTCTTCCTGGCAGGCTATTCAGAAGAGCTGCGCCTCCCTTTCGACATCGACCGACTGCTCCTGCCCGAGACAAAGGGCGCAGCCGAATTCAAAGCAGCGATGGACAAAGGCTACATGGCTGACATGACGGGTCCGCTCATCAAGCAAGGGTATATCGGCAACCTCAGGCGCATAGTGACGACGGTCTCGGGTCTCGGAAACCTCGAATGCGATGTCATGTATATCGACAACGCAATGCATCCCGGCGCCAGCGGCGGCCCGGTGTTCAATGAGCAGGGCGAGGCCATCGGGGTTCTTTCTCAGCGCGCAATGACTGCCGTTGAATACGGAGCCGATGGCCGAGCACGCGTGCCATCTGGTTGCACCATCGCTATCGGCCTCAACCCGCTTGCGTTTCTTGCCGGGCAGCCCAACGCCTCTAACTGATTGGGGCCGGCTTGAACCGGCTGATTGACTTGGCCGACCGTCGTCTTGTTTGGGCTAGACTGCCATTTCGCCAGCTCCGGAGGCAACTAGGGTTGGCGTCCACTCGAAGGAAGCAGAGCCGACAACCGCGCACCTCCGCCGTGTAGTGCTTGGCTGTCTCGCTAAGGTTGGCGGCGAAGCGCTTCGCTTAGCGACCACATCAACTCGGTACTCGAACGAACGTCGCGCGGTGTTGCGGACATGAAAGGCCTGGAGGTGCACACATGATTGTTCTGGAAGCGGACGAGACCCTCCGCTCAACTTGCGAAGAAGCCCGGCATTTCCTGCGGCTCAGCCAAGCGGAGAAAGCGGGGTCCGCCTGGTATAAGAGCTTCCTGGACCAGCCTACTGTACGGAGCTTCTTCAAGCGGTCTGTGTTCGGCAAGGGGACCGTGCTGCAGGTCACGGCGATTACTCAGGTCGCGCTCGCGTTCGTGGCTTGCGTCGACGACGAGCCGTCCGAGCTGTTGCCCACTGCCGCAGCTGTCCAGGCAGTGATGAAGCGCGCGGAGGCCTTTGAGTCTTCCTTGCTGGCTGAGACTTCCTTCTGGGTGCCGTCCCAGCTCCAGGCGAGTTTCTTTGGGCAGTTCAGACACCTGGACGATGTAGCATCGGCTGTCAAAACACGCTCTGCCGGCCGCCCGGCATTCGAGGAACGGCGTACTTTCGTTTTGCACCTTGCCCGAGCGCTTTACGAGATGTGCGGAGACTATCCGAACAAGTTCATCGCTACGGTCGCTGCGCGTGTTTGGGAAGACACCGAATCGCGCGCCGTCCGGAAAATCCTGACCGACGTCGAGCGAGCCTCCATCGAGCGGTACGCGGAAGAGAAACGGCGTCAAACCGCCGAGAGCGAGAACCTAGCGCACCTCGTGGTTGCTCGGGCAAGCATCCCGCCGAAGCTGCTCCCCGCGGTCCCACTGCCGCAGACAACCAGCGAGATATTCGAAGCGATGCTCGCGCTCGCCAAACGCTTCCCGGATGAGACCGACAGGATTGTCGCAGTCGACCATCTGGACATGCTTCGTCGCGAAATCGGTTTGGAGCCTGACCATCCCTCTGAATAGCAGACGGCCAAAATCGGCTCAAAAATGGCCGAATTTTGGCCGGACGATTCGGTGCCCGATTCGCTCGGTATTTGGGTAGCTACGTTTTGAAGCATGCGGCCAACAATGGACCTCATCTTCACTACCTTAGCGTCGAATGCACAAACAAAACGGACGGCTGGACCATTCATTGTTCAGCAGCATCATCGCCAACTGGCCTGAGAACACCGCTGCCCATCAGCGCGCCCGCCTGCTCGAGGCGATGAAGATGCGCGGTGGCGTAACAACGTTGGAGGCGGTGCGGTTTCTCGACATCGTTGACCCGCGCCCGCGGATTGTGGAGCTCCGCAAGGAGGGATACAGAATTGCAACGCTGTGGAGCCGTCAGCCGTCCGAGTGTGGACGGATGCACCGTGTCGGTCGGTATGCGCTTGTGAACAATCGCCTCGGAGCAGTATTCGCTGGACCGTCGGGCACGCCAAGCACCGACTCTGGCCGGCAGATGACTCTGGCGTTGCAAACTTGAAGACCGGCTGCCAGTGACTGCGCTATTTGTCCGGGTCGTGCCGAAGATAGACAATCATGTGGCGGACCTTGTACGGCACCCCCGTGCCGGCATGGTCCGCAGCAGTCGAGAACGCCAGCCCCGGCCTGGTCGCGTCTTTCCGGTCACATTTGATGCTCTGCTCGTCTTCCAGATACTTGGCCCATTGCTCCAGGCGTGCCTTCGCGTCCTTGTAATTCTGCAGGTAGATGAGGATGCCGCCGGCGTCCGCACCTCCGCGTGCGACGCTGTACCGTGTGGTCAGCTGCTGGAATCCGCCCCAGCAATACTTCGGGCCATTGTCGAGTTTTGCTTCGCCCAGCCATATGAAATTCGGCTGATGCGACACCTCGACCGTTATGTCGACGTGCCCGCTATGGTCTTTGTCGTGGCTGGCCACATACCCATACTGCCGAAGGCTGGTTACGAGGGAGTCGGTAATCTGGTCTTCGGACGAGTCAGTGAAATACTTCTTGCGGCCTTCCAGGTCGCCGATGATTTCGTCGAAGTCTTCGTACAGGAGAGCGACAAACTCGTCATACGTGCTGGTGGTCACACGGCGGACCACGCGATTGCCGCCGGCCGCCAGGCTCATCAAGGCCTTGTATCCTCTCAAGCTGACTGGCTGGTCCGAGTCGCCATTCGGAATAACGTGCTCAAATTCACTCATTCGGCCAAAATTTCCTTCGCCAAAGAGGATGGCACGAAGGTCGGGAAGACCCTCTCTTCGTAGTTGTCTATGAGCTCGCCGGATTCGGGATGGTAGAGCGCGCCTTCTCGCTCAGCAACGCGGAGGTCGTGCAGGGCGAAATAGAACGTTTCATCGTTCTCGTCGATGAACTCGAACTCCGTGTCCAACAGGTGGAGGTCATGGCCTGTCAGATATTGAAGTGCCCGAGCGATGTCGTCTTGCGACGCCTCGTTCTTCGAGGCCAAGCGGTACAACTGACCAAAGGTGAGGCGGTGGAGAACGCCTGCGGCCAATTGGTCAACAATCGCAACGCATAGCAGGGCAGCGGGACTCCTGTCCCAAACTGCCTGCACCCGTTGGATTGCTTCTTCTTTGTTCATATCAAGGCTAGGCATGCTCAAGGAGAGTCTGCACAGCTTTCTCAAAGTCGCTTTCAAGGAGACACCCGCTTACCGAGGCAACCTCAAGCCGTTGGCTGGGCTTGGCCAACTCCCGGGCCGAACCAGGCAGCGACAGCTCGACGGGATGCTTCCCGGACGACGGGTTGAAGCGAACTGAGAGGCGGTACGGCACGATTTCCGCCAGATTTTTCAGCCCGACTTTACCTGCCTTATGGTACAGCTCCTCGCGCAAGTCGGATGTGCGATTGCGCATCTTCTCGATTTTGACGGAATCGGTAGGAGTCTCAAACCCCAATTCGCAAACGCGACCCAAACCATCCTTGCGGTAGATGTTCCCGATGGCTTTGAAGAGATTCCGTCGGTCCCCGAGCAGCGGGGCGCCGCCGGGGCCAGGGAAGTCTGCATGAAACTTCTCCATCAGGACCTTGGCGCAATGCTCCGCGTAGTCCACGTTGGTCAACGACGGAAGGTCCAGTCGCATCTGCACGGCGCCATCGGGGTGAACGATGACGCTGTCCATGCATTGCTTAAAGCGCAATTTGATTGCGATGAACTCGTCGTAGTCCTCGAAAGCGTCGCGGACAGCCGCGGCCACCTCATCGCGCTTGTACTTATCCCGTTCTTCCACGTAGCGGCCGGACAGGTAAAAGAGCGCAACGCGCTTGTCGGTGGATACCACCTGACCAACGAACGTCGGTACGGTGGGTACATCGCTGTTGACGTCTTTGTCGGGTACGAGCGCGGGGAAGTGGCCTTGGGCGGTGGACGGCTGCGGCCTAGCATCGCTGGCCGCGTCGTAGAGTGCTTTGCCGTGCACCTCGTGCGGGTGGAAGAACGTCACCATCCGGTCGGCGGCGACGATTTGCTCCATATAGAACGTACGGAGCTTCTCGACAACTTTCAACATATCCACGTCGCTGGTGTAGCGCTCGAAGATTGCTTCGACGAAAGGCGCCCATGTGCGAGTGATGGGCAAACTGTTGCCCGATGCGTACTCGGACATTCGCCCCCATTTGGTAATCTGCCGCAGGTCTCCGACAAGTCGCTCGATTTGCTGTTTCGGCGTGGCTGCCATATCTGTCCCAAGTTCTCGTAGTTTTTAAGCGTTTTCTGCAGCCACTTAGTATATCGTCCAAATGTAATCTTTATTAACACTCTGCAGGGCGCGAGGTTGGTTGCGGACCGCTGCCAAGCGCCCGTCGCGCGGTGCACGCTGGGTGCCCGCGGCGCGTGCGTGCACCATCGGCGCTCAGCGCTTGGGTCCGCGAGTGAGGAATACGTTAAGGAGATGGGTGAGACGGCGCTGTTTGCTGGGGCTTGGGTCGGGCTGACGCCATGCAGTCGAGAACGGCGTAAACGCTTCTATTTCCAAGGCACCGCCAAGGCGGCGCTGTGTCATTCAGTCGTTACTTTCTAGGGCGATGGCCCGCCCAGAAGCGTTTACGTATAGCTTAAGCTATTGATTGATTTGCGATTTCCTTGGATGCGTCGAAGCTTAAACGTTCCTAATTCCAATTACCAACAACAAGCAGCGCCCCCGTCGCCTTACTCCACCGGCCCGACTTGGCCAGATTCCACGCTTTGTCCATATCAGATTGGAAGACATCAGCAAGATTGCCGACGACCTTGCTAACCGCAGTCTGGAAATTCTCCCTGAAAAACAACGGCCATCTCATAAGGTGGCCGTTTTTACTTCCGGAATAGCGCTTGACAAAGCGTCATCAGCTTGAGCTATCGGGACCCATCATTCAATAAAAGTCTCAATGGATGCATCCCAAAATCTCAGGTTATGGCTCCCGCTACAAAACCCCTCAAACATCAATATTCCCCGCCCGCAGCGCATTGCTCTCGATAAACGCACGACGCGGCTCTACGTCATCACCCATCAACGTAGTGAAAATCCCATCCGCGGCAATCGCATCCTCGATCTGCACACGCAACAAACGACGCACAGTCGGATCCATCGTCGTTTCCCACAGCTGCTCAGGGTTCATCTCGCCGAGCCCCTTATAACGCTGCTTCGAAACATTGCGCTCGGCATCCGCGATCAGCCACTTCATCGCGCTCTTGAAGTCCGTCACCGCCATGCTGCGCTCGCCCCGCTTGATGAGCGCATTCTTGCCGATCAAACCCTTGAACGTATTCGCGGTATTCACGAGCTGCTGATAATCCGCCGTCAGCTGGAACTCTTCGTCGATCACGGAAACCTTGACGTTGCCATGATGACGACGCTCCACGCGCAGCGAACGCTGCTCGCGCACCGCGTCATACATCGGCACAACGGACACTTCCGGCTTCAAAGGATCGTCACGCAGATGCGCCTCAAGCGCACGAGCCGAAGCCTCCGTCGACTCCTCGCTCGACAGATCGATCGCCACGCCATCCATGATCGCTTCGAGCGCCCGCACGTCATACAGACGCGACAAGCGATCCACCACGGCGCGCGCCAACTGATACGACCTTGCCAGCTCGCCCAGCGCATCGCCCGAAATCGGCGTCGCGCCTTCGGTCGGCACCAGTTCCGAACCGTTCAGCGCCAGACGCAGCATATGCGCGTTCAGATCGGCGTCGTCCTTCAGATAACGCTCGTCCTTGCCCGCCTTGAGCTTGTAAAGCGGCGGCTGCGCGATATACACGTAACCGCGCTCGATCATCTCCGGCATCTGGCGATAGAAGAACGTCAGCAGCAGCGTGCGGATGTGCGCGCCGTCCACGTCCGCATCGGTCATGATGATGATGCGGTGATAACGCAGCTTCTCGAGGTTGTAATCTTCCTTGCCGATACCGCAACCGAGCGCGGTAATCAGCGTGACGATCTGCTCCGACGACAGCAGCTTGTCGTAGCGCGCCTTCTCGACGTTCAGCACCTTGCCGCGCAGCGGCAGGATCGCCTGGAACTTGCGATCGCGGCCTTGCTTGGCCGAGCCGCCTGCCGAGTCGCCCTCGACGATATACACCTCGGACTTCGCCGGATCCTTCTCCTGGCAGTCCGCGAGCTTGCCCGGCAGGCCCACGCCGTCGAGCACGCCCTTGCGTCGCGTCATTTCACGCGCCTTGCGCGCGGCGTCGCGCGCACGCGCGGCGTCGACGATCTTGCTGCAAATGGTCTTCGCGTCGTTCGGCGTTTCCTGCAGGAAGTCTTCCAGCGCCTTCGCCACGACGTCTTCCACCGGCGCGCGCACTTCCGACGACACCAGCTTGTCCTTCGTCTGCGAGCTGAACTTCGGCTCCGGCACCTTCACGGAGAGCACGCACGACAGACCTTCGCGCATGTCGTCGCCCGAGGTTTCGACCTTGGCCTTCTTGGCGATTTCGTTGTCGGCGATGTACTTGTTGATCACGCGCGTCATCGCCGCGCGCAAGCCCGTCAAGTGCGTGCCGCCGTCGCGCTGCGGAATGTTGTTCGTGAAGCACAGCACGCTTTCGTTGTAGCTGTCGTTCCACTGCATGGCGACTTCCACGCCCACGCCGTCCTTCTCGCTCGAGATGTAGAAGATGTTCGGGTGCAGGACCGTCTTCGCCTTGTTGATGTACTCGACGAAGCCCTTCACGCCGCCCGCGAACGCGAAATCGTCTTCCTTGCCCGAGCGCTGGTCGGTCAGGCGGATACGCACGCCGTTGTTCAGGAACGAGAGTTCGCGGATGCGCTTGGCGAGAATGTCGTAGTGATATTCGACGCTGCCGAAGATGGTTTCATCGGCCATGAAGTGCACTTCGGTGCCACGGTTTTCCGTGTCGCCGAGCAGTTGCATGGGCGACACCGTCACGCCGTCGCGCTCTTCGAGAATGCGGTTCTGCGGCACGCCACGGTGGAATTCCATGAAGTGCTTCTTGCCGTTGCGGCGCACGGTCAGGCGCAGGAAGCTCGACAGCGCGTTCACGCACGAGACGCCCACGCCGTGCAGGCCGCCCGAGACCTTGTAGCTGTTCTGGTCGAACTTGCCGCCCGCGTGCAGCTCGGTCATCACGATTTCAGCGGCGCTGCGCTTCGGATCGTGCTTGTCGTCCATCTTCACGTCCGTGGGAATGCCGCGGCCGTTGTCGGTGATCGAGATCGAGTTGTCGGCGTGAATGACGACGTGAATGTCGTTGCAATAGCCGGCGAGCGCTTCGTCGATGGAGTTGTCCAGCACTTCGAAGACGAGGTGGTGCAGACCGGTGCCGTCCGACGTGTCGCCGATGTACATCCCGGGACGCTTGCGCACCGCTTCCAGACCTTCGAGGATCTGGATCGACGAGGCGCCGTAGCTGTTGTCGGGTTGCGAGTTGTTCGTATCAGTCATGGAATTTTTCCGGTTCTGCTGTACTGCCAGCGTTACTGCTCGAGACTTTTTGAAAAGCCATAAAAACGCCAAAGGGGCGCAGCGCCCCCTGGTGTTCTTCTTCTGTCGCGCTTTTTAGATGCGCATCGGCATCACCACGTACTTGAATTCCTCGTTCTCGGGAATCGTGATGAGCGCGCTGGAACTGGCGTCGCCGAGGCTCACTTCCAGCGTGTCGACCTTCAGGTTCGCGAGGACGTCGAGCAGATACGTGACGTTGAACCCGATGTCGATGGTGTCGCCCTGATAGGCGATTTCCAGCTCTTCCTGCGCCTCTTCCTGGTCGGCGTTGGTCGACATGATCTTGAGCTGGCCCGGCTCGATGATGCAGCGCACGCCTTTGAACTTGTCGGACGTGAGAATCGCCGCGCGTTGCAGCGAGCGTTGCAGTTCTTCGCGGCCGATCTGGAAGGTGTTCTTGTGCGCCTTCGGAATCACGCGCTGGAAGTCGGGGAACTTGCCTTCCACGAGCTTCGAAACGAGCTCGACCTGGCCGAACGTGAACTTGACCTGCGTGGAGCCGATGTCGATCTTCAGCGTGTCGTCGATGTCTTCGAGCAGGCGCTGGAGTTCGAGAATGGTCTTGCGCGGGATGATGACTTCCTGGCGCGCGAACGAGCCTTCGATCTTCATCGACGAGAACGCGAGGCGGTGGCCGTCGGTGGCCACGGCCATCAGCTGGTCGCCGTCCACCACCAGCAGCATGCCGTTCAGGTAGTAACGGATGTCCTGCTGGGCCATCGCGAAATAGACCATGCCGAGCAACTGGCGGAAGGTCTTCTGCGGCACCGAGAGGTTCGCGCCGAAGTCCTTGGCCTGCGCCACCGTGGGGAACTCGTCCGCGGCAAGCGTTTGCAGGGCGAAGCGGCTCTTGCCCGATTGCACCGTCAGGCGCTTGTCGGCGAGCGTGAGCGTGACCTGGCCGTCGGGCATCGCGCGCAGGATGTCGAGCAGCTTGCGTGCGGCGACCGTGGTCGCGACCTGCTCGCTGCCGACGCCGAAGTCGGCGGTCGTGGTGATCTGCAGCTCGAGGTCGGTCGACAGGAACGAAACGTCGGAACCGGTTTTGGTGATCAGCAGATTGGCGAGGATCGGCAACGTGTGGCGGCGTTCGACAATGCCGCTCACCGTTTGCAGCGGCCTCAGCAGGTTATCGCGTTCGGTCTTGACCAGTTGCATAGAGTTCCTTCGTTGATGTGACGGTCTGCGCACCCTGTCCGGGCCGGGCGTCGTGCGCCCGATCCCGGCGCCGCCCCGCAGCACAGGCCGTGGCGTGGAATCCACCCGGTCGGCCGGAGCCCCGGACGGTTAAACCCATATTGTGCCTGAAAACGGACCACTTCCCTAAATTGGGGGCGATCCATGCAATAAACAGGGGGAACCTCGGGGGGCCGCCCCGTCAGCCCTTGAGCGTTTGCTCCAGAACGTGCAGTTCGTGGTTGAGCTGGGCGTCCTTGGTGCGTTCGTCGGCGATCTTGCGCACGGCGTGCAGCACCGTGGTGTGATCGCGCCCGCCGAACAGCTCGCCGATTTCCGGCAGGCTCTTCTGCGTCAGCTCCTTGGCCAGGTACATCGCGATCTGGCGCGGCCGCGCGATGTTCGCGGGGCGCTTCTTCGAGTACATGTCGGCGACCTTGATGCTGTAGAAGTCCGCCACCGTCTTCTGGATGTTTTCCACCGAGATCTGGCGGTTCTGCACCGTCAGCAGATCCTTGAGCGCTTCCTTGGTCAGCTCGATGGAGATCTCGCGCCCGTGGAACTTCGAGTACGCGAGGATCTTGCGCAGCGCGCCTTCGAGTTCGCGCACGTTCGAGCGCAGATGCTTGGCGACGAAGAACGCCACGTCTTCGTTCAGGCTCACGCCTTCCGACTGCGCCTTGCGCATCAGGATGGCCACGCGCATTTCGAGTTCCGGCGGCTCGATCGCGACCGTCAGGCCCGAGTCGAAGCGCGAGATCAGGCGGTCGTCGATACCCGAGATTTCCTTCGGATACGTGTCGCTCGTGATGATCACCTGCGCCTTGTTGGCGACCAGCGCCTCGAACGCGTAGAAGAACTCTTCCTGCGTGCGCGACTTGCCCGAGAAGAACTGAATATCGTCGATCAGCAGCAGGTCGAGCGAGTGGTAGTAGCGCTTGAAGTCGTCGAATGCCTTGCGCTGATACGCCTTCACCACGTCGGACACGTACTGTTCCGCGTGGATGTAGCGGATGCGCGCGCCCGGCTTGTCGATCAGCAGCTGGTTGCCGATCGCGTGGATCAAGTGGGTCTTGCCGAGGCCCACGCCGCCGTACAGGAACAGCGGGTTGTACGAGATGCCGGGGTTGTCGGCGACCTGGATGGCCGCGGCGCGCGCGAGCTGGTTCGCCTTACCGGTCACGAAATTGTCGAACGTGAGCACCGGGTTGAGCTTCGAGCGCTCGTAGGTCGGATCCGGCTCGGCGCTGGCCGCGGCGGCCGCGCCCTGACCCGGACGCCAGCTGCGG